>NZ_JBCPGA010000018.1:0-46376 GCF_040914135.1 Ruminococcus sp. RTP21204st1_B2_RTP21204_210225
TTGCTGTGTGATATATTAAAGCCCGTGGGCTTCCATATCGAGGGAATCCACGGGCTTTGTTGCGCTTTTTTTACAGCCCTTTTTTGTTTGCAGTCAGGTGTGGTCTTGACGCAGGGAGCTGTGAAACGCCTTATGGCTTGACCTTACGGTATAATTATGGTAATATAAAATCGTACATAGACTATGTTATAAAAGGACGTGAAAAAATGCGGATCGCAGTTTGTGATGATAATGCTGTTTTTCTTCAGTTTTTTAAATCTATGCTGGCAAATGAACTTGAATCAAGGTCGGTCAAGGCTGAAATAGAAACGTTTACCAAAGCTGAGAGCTTTTTTTACAGCCATGGTAAAAAGCCTTTTTCGGCTATATTTCTTGACCTTGATATGCCTGAAATGACCGGTTTTGAAGTCGCGCGGCAGCTAGGTCAGAATGGTAATTGCTTCGTGATCTTTGTGACAAGTCATCAGGAACTGGTTTATGACAGCTTTAATTTCAGACCGCTGAATTTTATCTGCAAAGATCCTGACGCTGATGTTGTGAAGGATAGGCTCCATATGGTAGCAGGACAGTTGACGGACGCACTGAAGCAGGAAAAGACAGTGGTTTTGGAGAATAGGGAGCAGGGAAGGATCTCTGTAAAGCTTCGGGATGTAACTTATATAGAGAGCAATAGCCACAGCATCATATATCATTTTGCAAATAATAAGGATACCATTGCAGTCAGAGATAGCATTGGCGAGATAGAAGAAGCTTATCGTAAATTTGATTTTATACGGGTACATAAAAAATATATCGTCAATCTGAAATATGTTTTTAACATAAGCCGTTCAAATGAAACAGTGATCTTCAAAAGCGGTTCAGTACTGCCCATGAGTCGGGGATATAAGAATGAAGTTGACGACGCTTTGACTGAATATCTGAGGAGAAAGTGATGACTATTACATTGTGGACGATATTTGAGATCTTGATAAACTTTTATCAGGGCGGTCTGGAAACATGGTTTATATATAAATTTCTTACGCCAAGATCTCATGAAAGGGCTAAGATATGGGCTGTTATATTTGCCGTTTGTGAAGGCTGTCTGGTCACTGCTTTTAATTATTTCACTGTATTTGAGGGCTTTGGAAGTGCTTTGTACTGGGCAAGTCTGCTTGTCTTTGTGTTTTGCTTTTTTAGTGACAATGCTGTAAAGAAATTTCTTTCCATATCCCTCTCGCAGGTTGCGATCTTGTTGATAACGTCATTGGAACTAAATGCTGTATCGTCATTTTTTAAAATATCCCTCAGGGAGCTTGTGGTCGAACAAAGCTTGCTTAGATTTGTAACGCTTATAATGATCCAGATATCTATATTCATTGTATTTAGATTAATACTGATGGCCTTTAAACATACAGATGATTATACGGCTTCAGATTGGGTGACGATAATTGCAGTGCTTATTATTTCGTTTTCTCTCGTTATGGTAATACATGAACTGTCACTTTCGGCAGACGATGGCCATAGGCTGTATATAAATCTGTCATATATGCTTGTCTTTGTTCTTAATATACTTATATTCTGGATAATAAATTCTTTGATAAAAAAGAATCAGAAGATCAAGGAAATGGAGATAGTCAAACTAAGAGAGCAGTATCTTGAGCAGTTTATCGGAAACGCCGAGTCGCAATATGACGCCATGAGAAAACTAAGGCATGATATAAAAGACAAATATGAAACGGTCAATGAACTGTTGAAAGTACAAAAAATAGATGAAACGAGAAAATTTATCTCAGAAAGCTTTGACCTTATCGGGAAGTCGGAGTCCTATGTTAAAACGAAAAATAATATTGTAAATGCTATCGTTAACGCAAAGCTTACGATGGCTTCTTCCTTGGGGATAAAAATATCATGCATAACAGTTTCAGATTTTGAGGGAATAAAGGGAACTGACCTTTGCGACCTGTTGAGCAACACGTTGGAGAATGCTATAACGGCATGCAAGGAAATAGCCGACGACGCAAATAAATTTCTGTATCTGAAGATCGACCGAGAAACGGATACATATACGTTTTTGATAAAAAATTCAATAGATTATTCTGTTATGGATAGTAATCCAAGGCTTACGACCACAAAGGCTGATAAAAAACAGCATGGTCTGGGGACCTCAATAATCAGAGAGATAGCAAGAAAATATAATGGCAGATGCGATTTCTATGAGTCGGAGGGAATGTTTTGCTGTCAGGTAACATTGATGGCAGATACAACGGCCCTGAACTAATTGTTCTGAACCGTTGCTGCATTTCGTGACAAAAACCTGCAACTCATTCCAAAAAGCTTGACATATTGCTGTTATTCTAGTAAAATTCAAATTAGGGTAAGACAAAAGCGAGGCGGTAGTTTATGGATCTTGTTGTATCGGGTATACTTAATTTTTTGACCGAGCAGGAAGCTATCGGCAAAGCAGATGAGGTACAGGATTTTTATCGGTATGGTATAGAGATAACTATCTCATCAATGTTAAACATTGTGCTTGTATTGCTTATGGGAGCATTGACAGGGCATTTGCTGGAAAGCGTAATATATTTGGCAGTGTTTATTGCTGTCAGGGTTATTACCGGAGGGTATCATGCAGATACATATTTCAGATGCAATCTGTTGATGTGTTCGACATTTATTGCTACAGCTTTTCTTAATGACAAGGTATGCGGATATATAAATATATGGGTGATCGCTGCCTTGGTTGTGTTTGAAGAGATAATAGCTTTTGTATTCTGCCCTGTGGAGAACAAAAATAAGCCTATAGAAAAAGATAAAAAGCCAAAGTTCAAAGCGATGGGAATGATAGTTTTTCTGTTGCTTGATCTGTTTGGCGGGGCGATTATCAATAGATATCAGATGGTTGGATCTATGATCCTGTTAACAAATCTATTAATTGCAGTTTTAATAATATCAGCGAAGATCAAAGGAAAGAGGTGTGATAAGAATGAGATCATTTAAGAAATTGCTTGCCAGCCTTATTGCCAGAGCGACTAAGAGAATGGGTATAGCTGCTTGCGGATGTGCATCAATGTATGGTGGCTATCAAACTAAAGAGCCAAAAAACATTTACAAGAATTAAGCGTAAAGCTACAAGAATTACGATAAGCATTACAAAGACTTTATCATTTCCCCTTTAAATCTTGTGATACTTGTAAATGAGGTAACATTAGCAGGAAGATAACTTCCTGCTGGTGTTACCGTTTTTTTTATTTGTAGTGAGTTTAAGCTTTTGACAGTGAGTAAATTTGCTTTTAGGCACAAAAAAATTCCGCCCTACAAAAGGATGCGCTGTACTATTCGGTTTTCAAAGAACGGGCGGAGGCTATAGAGAAAGCCCCCTCACTTTCCATGCTGAAAAGTTGAGGGGGCTACAACCAAGTTTTTTTAATTTTCTAAAAGATTTTTGCCTAAGGCATAAAGAAAAAGCGCCGGAGATTGCCGTCCCCATTCGGCTGGGGATACACGGTCAGAATGTGGGTGTCGCTTGCCGCCTTTCGGAAAGGGACTTGCTGGCAAGCTCGCTTTCAGGAAAATAGGCGGTGGCGGAATGATCCGTCACCGCCTATTGTGTTTAGGCTATTTTGATTTCGGAAGCGTCGGCTTATTTAACCTTGGATTCCTTTCTCTTTTTGCCGCTTACGCCCAGCAGAGTCAGAACGCCGCACAGAGCAGCCAGCCAACCGATGTGGTTGCTGCTGTCACCGGTCTGAGGACACTTGGTGGAGTCGTCATTTCCTGGCTTATTGGTGTTATTACCACTGCTGCCTGTATTGCTTGTGTTGCCGCCGTCGGGAAGCTTGTCGATGACCGTATTCTCGCTGCGCTTGGCGCCGCAAACGGTGCATTCCTCGTGCTTGATGCCGGTTGCCTCCTTGGTAGCGGCCTTGTCGATCTCCCACTGGAAGCTGTGTGGTGCCGTGTCGGCCTTGTCGCCGCACTCGCACTCATGCCAGTGGTTGGTGCCGTCATACTTCCACTCTGTACCGTAGCTGTGGGTATGATTGCTGCCTGTTGCAGGGATCGGTGCGGTTTCAAGAACCTTCTTGCAGACGGTGCATTCCTTATGCTTAGCGCCGTCGGCGGTTTCGGTAGCTGCCGTGTCAACGATCCACTCGCTGGCGCTGTGAGCCGCAATATCGGCCTTATCGCCGCACTCGCACTCATGCCAGTGATCGGTGTCGTCATACTTCCACTCGGTGCCGTAGCTGTGGGTATGGCTTGGAGGCGCATCCTTATAGGTGGCCTCGAGCTTCACATCATTGCCGGGCATGGTGAAGGTGGTAGTCGCCTTGGTGGCGTCTGCCAGAGTGACATTGCCCTCCAGCACGACCCACTTGTCAAAGACCTTGCCTGCCTCCGGTGCGTCCGCCGTAACGGTCACAACGGTGTTCTGCGCGATCTTGTCCGTGATAGGTATCCCTGCGGCAAGGGAGGCTGTGCCCTTGATGACCGTGACAACGTATCCGGTCGCAGCGGAGTTCTTTACGAACCTTGTCTCGCCGCAGTCGGCGCGCTGGCAGGTGTAGAGAATTCCTTCGCTCTTGCCCTGTTTTGCAGGTTTGCCGCCGTCCCAGTCGTGGCTGAGCTTATTAACGACATGACCGTAGCGGATAATCTGTCCGCAGCCGGCTGTGCACTGCTGGTCGCCGCTATAGCCTGAGGTGGTGCATCCGGGCTTAACCTCATTGATCAGCTTGTAGTTATCGGCAATTTCGTGGAGGGACGGGGTAGAGACGCCCTTCTGTGCGATCCTGTCGCACGATGTGCAGTACTGGTTGCCGGAATAGCCCCTCTCTGTACAGGTCGCCGTTCTTACATCCCGCAGTTCAAGGGGACCGCTATGCCTGAAGTCGCCGGTCTCGCCCTTTACGGTGCCGCCGCAAGCCGTGCAGCGGTAGTCGCCCTCATAGGCGCGGTGCCGACAGTCGCCCGATTTGGCGTTATAGCGTTTGCCACCATGGCTCGCGTCTGTGGTTGCCGAGTTTGCCGTGCCGTAGTAGTACAGCGGCTGCAGTGGACCGGTATGACCGGCGTTTGCAGGTGGGTAGATATCCGAACCGGCACTGATGACATGGCCGCAGTCTGCGCAGGCGGTGTCGCCGGTGTAGCCCTTACGGTCGCAGATCTGCTCCTTCGCATTGAGCACCGTGGTGCCGCCGCTGTGGTCACAGCCTGCATAGACAGGCTCAAAGAAGAAACTGCCGCCGCCGGGGGCACCCATGGCGCTGAACTCTGGGATCGTGCAGCCCCACTCAAGGGCGGAGCCGTTGGTCACCAGTTTGAACTGGGACTTCGCCTCGTTGGCACTCCAATTTTTATGAACCGGTGCAGTGCTGTCAGACACGTTGTATTCGCGGAGATACTCCACCTTCCAGCCGATGGCTTTCTGACCGGTTCTCTCCTCGGGATAAAGCTTGATCTTGTCGCCGGGCTTGACGATCATACGGGTTGCCCGACCGTTTTTCACCGTCACAAGGGCGGTGTCCTTTGTCCAATGATCGGTTCCTTCGTCATCATCCTTGTCGATTTTTGTCTTTGTGTACTCGCAAATGCTGCATTCAGCCTCCATGCCGCCTTTATCGCCCTCGGTATCGGGGGCTTTGACCACATTCCAGCGGCCCCAGCTATGGGGAACCATGATGAACTCCTCGCAGCCGGGAACCTTGCACTTTTCTGGGTGGGCATAGCCGGATTCAAGGATGAGCTGCTCCACCGTCTTGGTCGAGCCGCCGATGTTGAAGGTATACTCATAGATACTGCCGAAGCCGGTGCAGTCCCAGTTCCAGCCGTAATCATGGACATGGCTCTTCACAGGAACGATATAGTCGCAGACGGAACATCTGAGCACATCGACTCTGCCGCCGCCCACTGCGTCATAGCTTCTGTCAAACACAAAGGTATGCGGGAAGATGCGCTCCTTGGAGCCGGTGGTCATATAATGCGCTTCGTAAGAGCCTGCTTCAAACAGGCACGGGAGCTTGTGACCGTCGCATTTCGGGTCGCCGCCCACGACACCGTTATGGGTATTCCCATGCTTATCGACCCAAGTGACCTTGTATTCCGGCGTTTTCTCGCTGTCTTCCGTGGGCACACGCACACCCGCCTGCTTGTGGCTGTAGGCATGGGTGGCAGTCAGCTTTGCCTCCGCCGTTTTCATGGTGTCCGAAGGGTCACCCTTTCTGCCGATGATGCAGTAGTAGGAGTAATCCTCCTGGCAAGCCTGGGTGGAAACCGGCATCTTCAGTGTGGAGGTCGTCACACCCGTGTAAAACCCATCCTCAGGCAGCTTGTAGGGCGCCGCCGTGGGATTCTCATTATTCTTCCGATACCACTGATAGGTCAACTCGTCGCCCTTCAGGCTTCTTGCCGAGACAGAGAAGGTGACCGGGTTATTTTCATAGAACAGCAGGCCGTTTTCCGGCTCTTCGTTATAATCGTCGTAGATAGAGGTCTTACACTTGACGCCCCTCGGCTGGCGGTTGATGACGATGGAACTGCCGCTGATGTAGCCGCAGACCTTGCACACGCCCTTGACGTCAAATTCATGGTTGGCGGCATTCAGCTTTTTATCGTCACAATAGCGGCAGGGGTGCCAGTGCTGCGTTCCGTCAGCCGCCCAGCTGGCGGAGGCTATGTGGGTATGTCCGGCGCCGGCATGCTCCGTCTTCAGATGATCCTCAAAATCAGAGTCGCTGAAGCACCAGTCGTCATGATCGCAGCCCATAGCGCTTACGGCATCTCGGCAGCAGTCCTTGCAGCGCTGATCGCAGCCGTCCTCGCAGGGATCGCTGTCGTGGAAGCACAAGCCGCAGTCCTCACAGAAGTGATCCGCATAGTCCGTGTCCATTGCGCACATTCCCTCGGAGCAGTCGGAGTTGCCCTCGCAGCACTCCTTGCACATTTCGCAGGTTTCGCAGAACTCGTCCTCGTCCTCCTTATCCGTGACCCAGCCGTCGCAGCCCTGACAGATGTGCTCGTCCCACTCGGCGCTTTCCACGCAGGTCTCGCCGTCCGGGCAGCCGCCGCCCTCGGAGTTATCTCGGCAGCACTCCAGGCACAGGCCGCAGTCCTCGCAGGACTCCTGGTTCAGCAGGCATTCCTCACACTGCTCGCAGGCCGTGTGGCAATCGATGCAGTGGATGACGCCGGTATCATCGTCGTCCACGCACTCGTCCACCGAACCGAAGCAGCTGTTGCAAAGCGAGCAGTGCATCGGGTCGCTGTCATCGTTTGCGCAGTCATCGCAGAAGCCGCAGGAGTCGCAGATGGTTATGGAGCAGCATGGACCCTTATGGCATTCGCCGCACAGCTGGTCATCCTCGCCGATGTAGCATTTGCCGCAGGTCGAGCAGTGCGTGTCCTCCATGCAGTCGGCGCATTTGTAGCATTGATCGCACCAATTGGGTGTATTGAACAGACACTCACCACAATCGTTGCAGTGGAATTCAGCGAAGCAGTCGGAGTTGCAGTCAACAGTGCAGAACCCACAACCGTCGCACATATTCTCGCCCCAGTGATAGTGGTCGCAGTAGATACAATCTGTGCCGTCATCGTAGTCTTCCCAAAAGGCATGGGTATGGAGCTCCTGACTCGGCATCAGTGAGAACAGCATCACAAGCGCCAACAGGACGCTGGCGACGCGCCTTCGTTTGTTCGTTTTTGTCATACTATTATTCCTCCCTCATAATTATTTTGAAGATTTTTATGCTTTTTGTGTTGCCTGATTTAAACACTGTCGATGACCGAAGCAAAGTAGTTTTCGGATACCGAACCGAAGAGAAAAGCGTCTATCAGACCCTCGCGCTTTGCCTGCCGTACCTTTTCGGTCAAATCTTCATCTGTATCATCATCCACAAAGAGAATGACACGACAGCTTTCCGTGTTCCGTTTTACCTTGTCACGGATTGCCATTCGTTCTTTGAACATCCATGGCGAATACGCCTTGACCTCCATTAAAAGCACATCCGGTCGATGCGTTTTGCACCACTCGGCGGTTGCGTCCGGCGACTCGGAAATCACAACTTGGCAATCGTCCAATTTTTGCATCAGCATTCGCTCCATGGTGTGCGCATGGATATCGCTTTGAATGTCCAGAACGATTTTTTTCATCATTCATCACCACCTTCTAAAAGCACAATCCTAATCTTACATTATCTATTATACTGATTTTTTGGCGTTTGTCACTGGCACTTGTGCCAGTAACAGAAGAAAAATCTCGATTTTTTCAAAGATTTTTGCCTTTTGGGCGCGAAAAACCCCTTGACCGTACAGCCAAGGGGTTCAGTTTTGCTTATTTGTCTTTTAAGGTGACTACCATGAGCTTGTTTTCAATGGCGGTTGCAACCAGCGCTTCTCTGCTTTCAAAGCCGCTCTTTTCCACCATATCGTCCAGGTTCCAGCGAACGCCGTTTTTGGAGATGCCCAGCTTATCGGCAATTTCCTGATAGGTAAAGCCCTTTATATAAAGGCGTAGGATGTCTAACTGCCGGGGCGAGAAGACATCGGACATCGTACCCTCCATTTCAATGGCCGGAGCGGTATCGGGGAATACCTTTTCACCTGCAAGGGTGCGCTTTACCACGCTCATCAGCTCCTCTGTTCCGTGGTCCTTATACCACAGGCTGTCGGCAGCACCCATTTTGGCTCTTTGCAAAACTTGGGGATCGACAAGCGAGGTAGCCACAACGATTTTGATTTGCGGAAAAACCTTTTTGATGCGCTCTGCGGCGGCAAGACCGGAATGCTTATGATGCGTCTGCACATCCATAAGGACGAGCTTTACGGTGGCGTCGCAGTGCTTTTCCGCTTCAAAGGCGTCACGGAAAACGCCGACAAGATGAAACTCGCCGTCTGCCGCAAGACGGTCGACAAAGTGCTTTTGGATGTATAGATCATCTTCTACAAGTATAGTGTTTATCATAGGCTGATCTCCTTTGCGGGAATCGTAATCAGAAGAGCAAAGCGTGGATTGTGCGAAATATGCATTTCACCGCCGGAACTTTCAATACTGCGGCGAAGCGTTGACAGGCCGCTGCCTTCCTTTATCGGCTCTGTGGGTATTTTGCCGTTGTTGGTTATGGTAACATCATAGCGTTCGCCGCGCTGGGCAATGCGGATATATACCTCATTCCCGTCTGCGTGCTTGATGCAGTTGGTCACGCACTCCTTGGCGGCAGCAACGGTCAGCTCCTCGGCTGCGGTATCACGGGGCAGGTAGCCGTCGATTTTTACAGCCACGCCAAGCTGCTGTGCGGTTCTTTTTACCTCGTCCATTGTGCTGACAGAGGTGACACGGTTGCTTGCCAGCATACCGATGGCATTTTGCAGCGCCTCAAGCTTTCGCTCGGTATCCTCTCCGCTGTCTATGATGTCACGGATGGTCAGGAGGCTTCGCCCGATGGTATCGTGAATATAGACCTTTAGGTCAAGGCTTTCCTTCTCTTTGACATCGTTCTCCATGCGAGCGTACATCTTCCTGAGCTTTCGATTGACTTCTGCCAGTTCTTCATTTATTTCCTCTTGCTTTTGGTAGCCGTTATACAGCTCGGTTACATTGTGCGCCGTTATCTGCTGCCAGCGGTCATCGCTGTCCACGGTGATATTTTGTGTGCGAAACTGCCAGACGGTCTTGTCGGGCAGGATGTAGCAATCATTCTTGACGGTCACGGATCTGTCCGGCGCGCTCAGGGCATTTTCCATATCGCTTTTGATTTGCAGCTCGTGGCCGCAAAGGGCAAATGAGAGCCTGCGCATACGGTTGTTGCACAGGATGATCCTGCCGTTCGGGTCGGCAAAGCAGATGCCCATAGGCAGCTTATCGGTTGCTTCCTTAATGGAGAACGGCGAGAGCTCGTTCTTTTTACGGCGGTATTCCCGCGGCAGAGCAATGGCAAAGTGAACTGCCGCAAGGAAAATGGCAGCGGCAAATATCAGCCACGGTGCGTCCAGCAGAAATGCGTCCCCGATATTATCGGGATCTGCCTGAGAAACGGAGAATAGCAGCGGGATCATCACCGCCATAACTGCCAGACTCAGCAGGCTGCGCACCGGCTTATTGCTGCGAAGAAGCTGATACATAAACAGCCCGATCTCAAGGACGATCTCCACAAGCATGATAAACGGCAGCATGGTCTGCCAAAATTCAGAAAGGGAAGAAAATGCACTCATTTCCTGTCACCTTCTTTCGCTTCAAATACAAGGTGCTGGTATTCCTCGTCATCCTCTTTTTCACAGCGGATACTGTCTCCGCTTACCAAAGCGGAAAGGTCGGCTTTGCAGCACACATTCAGTGACAAGCGCAAGCCGTTTGCCTTTATGAGGCTTACCTGTATGCCTGTTAAATTCAAAATGTCGGCTTCAATAACCGATTCATAAAAATCAAATACAGCAGTCGCCGTTTTGCCGGAGAGCATGGAAAGAGATTCGTCCACATAGAGCGAGCTGCGGACGCCCAACAGCTTCAGCGTTTGGAGGGACTCATTGAAGGCACGGTGGAGTTCCGTTTCCGCTATTTTAATATCTCGGTCGGTAAGGAGCGTCAGATGCTTGCGGCGTTTAATATAGCTGCACAGCACGGCAATCTCGGCAAGGAGCGTTTTGGCACTGTCGGGATCGGTGCTTGAGATTCGGCGGTATTCCTTAGTGAGCTCTGCAATGCGGTCGATCTGCGTCTGCGTAGCGGAACGCAGGAGATCATACAGGCGGTTTTGCTCCTCCACCTTGCGGCGCTTGGCTTCACGCTTGTATTCATAACGGAGTATTTCGTTCCTGTCGGCAAGCTCGTCTGCAAGAAGCTCAGAGTCCTCCTTGATGTCACGCAAAGCCGACACATCCTCTGTCCATACGGCATAGCCGCCATCAATGGGCATGGTGTGAACGGTCAAGCCGCCCATCGTGACCGGGCTTTGCTCGGCTTTTTTCATCGTTTCCTTTGAGATAGGCGCAGTGTTTACAGCTGCATACCGAACGGTAAAGCCCTTGTCGGTGATCTCTGCCGATGTGCCGACAGAGGAGGCAAACAAGTCCACATAACGGCTGTTTGAATGTATATATCCACAGGCGATGCAAAGCTCAAAGGTCAGAATATACATCACACTTTGGAATGCGGCAATATCGCCGAACAAGTGGAGCAGCCAATCCGCACCCGCATAGTAAAGCACGCTGTAAACGATCGTCAGCAGCATAGGAACAATGGGCAGAAAGTGGAGCCTTCCTTTTTGCACACGGCATTTGAAAAACATAATTACGAGTGCGGCAAAGGCACACAGCACCTGCCAGCCTACAATAATGAAGTAGCCTATCGAGTAGCCGTTGTTTTTGTCTGTCCACACGGCGGCGTCCTTCGGAAAGGTAAATACGAATTGGTGCAGGTCATTTGTGAGCACGAGCAGAAGCAATGTGCCGGAGATGATCCACAGAATCGACATTCCCTTGGGAAATTTGTATTCGTCCGGCTTTCCCAATGACATGGCAATCAGCAGCGCCAGCATAGGCACAAACAGCATGGGCAGATAGAACAGATACCACAGGTAACGGACGGCATCCGGCTGCCAGAATATAAAATACTTTGCCGAACGGACTACCATCCATATGATGAGCAGTACTGCGGTGACCGTCATAAACCTGCACACCTGCTTTTGCACGATCCGCTGACGGACGGAGAGCCCCCAGGCGGCGAACAGACCGATATAGATAAAGCTACGTAGATAGGAAAACAGCATCGGGTAGAAGCTGCCCCTGCCCACAATTCGTAAGCAATATGCCAGTATCACGGCAAGTACAGCGATGCCGCTTGTTATGATAGTATTCTTTTTCTGTTCGGTCATAAACAGACCCCATTTCGCCTTCATTCGTGTTTGTTTACCTTTGGGTAGCAAAAAAGCCCGATATATTCGGGCTTTTCGCAGGAGACATCTTTTTTGTCTCCACATTATGGCGTTCCCGAGGTGATTCGAACACCCGACCTACCGCTTAGGAGGCGGTCGCTCTATCCAGCTGAGCTACGGAAACACATTACAATCGTTATTATATCACAGTTTTGCAATTTTGTCAAATGTTTATTTGACAAAAAAAGTTGGCTCGCCATAGCAACAAGTATCGACGCACTTGCAGTCGGAATAACGTTCGCTTTCCTGAATATCTTTCTTGAGGGAGTTGGCATACTCAAATAGCATAAAAACAAGGGCGGAAGTTTTCAAACTATCCGCCCTCTGGTTATGTCTGTTAGTCCCGCCGACTATGATGTTTACGCTTTTGCGTGTACATCTCACGATCTGACGCTTTCATAAGATCGTCGATCTCTTTCAACGTTTTCGGCTTTCCCGCCTTGTAGCCACAGCTTATCGACACATCATATGGCGACTTGCTTCTGCGATTGTACTCTGCAATGCTGCGGGATACCTTTTCGTAAAAGCTGTCTGCACCGTCTGTTTCAGCGATAACAGCTACAAATTCATCACCGCCGAAGCGTGAGCATATCCCACCCTCTGCAGTGCATTTTGTCATCAGCGACGCCACTGCCTTTATCGCCTTGTCACCCTCGTTGTGACCATAGAGGTCATTTATCTTTTTAAGGTTGTCCATGTCAATAGAGAAAACCCATACGCCTACGCCCTGTTTCTCAGCCTTTGAAATAAGCTTTCTTACGTTCTTGTAAAAGCCCCTGCGGTTATATATCCCTGTCATGGGGTCAAGCATATGTATCCTTGCAAGCTCTGCATTTGCCCTTTCAAGCCGCTGGCGGTTTTTAAAGCTCTCCATTATCTGATTGGTGTTGTTTATAAAACGTCTTGTGTTCTGGAAAAGAAAATATATAGGACTAAATGAATTTGCCGCATAGCCTATGACCTCGTCCTGAAAATGAAGCGGCGAGAACATTAAGCAGTTATGGCGTCCAAGGACTTGCTCCATATCAGGCAAAAGATCCTTGGTGTCAAAAACTTCACCGGTCTTGTATTTGTTGTCAAAAGTCTGCATGAAAACTCTCATCTGCTTTGTAAAGCTGTTATTAAAGCGTTCTCTCTGCCTCGTGTTTGACAGAAAATCAGAGTTTGTGCATACCCAGCTATAATAATCTCCCGAACGTGCCATTACCTTTGCCATTTCTTCTACGGTGTGACATTCCACTGATTTTGCAAGATAAGAGAACATATGCTGTTCGTGACCATCAGAATTGTTCATTCTGTGGTAAAGCTCAAGGATCTTGTCGCCTACTTCTCTCGGGTCTATTTTCTTACAACCGCATGACTGGGATATCCTCATGGTGTAGCTGACCTCTATTTTTTCAGGAAGAGGCACTCCGTTCATCATATGGTCTATGGCGTTTATTATCTTTTCGCCAAGCACATCATTGTCTACAGCCGCCGTTGTAAGACGAGGGCTGTTATACTGTTCAAGTTCGATGCCGTCAAAGCCCGTTACAATAACGTCTTCAGGCACTTTTATGCCGCGTTCTCTCAGTATGCTGCAAGCTGCTATCGCCATAGCGTCGTTTGCACATATTATCGCCTGCGGAAATTCCAAACTGCTTTCTAAAAATTTCTCCAATACTCCTTTTGTTGGCATATCCCAGAAGTCACCATAGCCAAGACGCTCAGGCTCAAATTCTATGCCGTTTTCCGCAAGCACCTTTTTGTATGCTTCTATACGCTCTTCTGAGAAAGCATTGCCCTTTACGCCAGCAATGAAATTAACTCTTCTGCAGCCGTGAAATTCGATCACATGGCGAACTATCTTTTCAAAAACGTCAGAGTAATTGAATGTCACACTGCAGCAATTATCCATTGTACTGTCAACGCATATGACAGGAACACCGTGTTCATGGGCACGCTTGCTTATCTCGTTGGAAATGCTGTCTCTTTTTATTGCCTCGGGCATTATTATAAGTACGTCAAGAATGTCATAATTTATAAGATCAAAAATGCTTGCTTCACCATGGTTGTAGGAAATGTTGTGATAAAGGTCGCAAAAGGTGTTAAAAAGAAGCACCTTGTAGCCCTCTTTTACACCCTTTCGGCTTATGGAAGATACTATATCTCTCACATAGTCAGATTGTACGCATGAAGTGCAGATACCTATTATTTTATATTTCGCTGTATCGCTTGTAAACATGGCTTGCTCCTTCGTCAGGGTCCCGATGACCCACCACTATCTATATAAAATAATTGTTTTTTGCTTTGATATGTGACTGCTATTAGAAAATATTCACATACCGTTAATTTTACCATATCCACACTCTGATGTCAATAGAAAACTCACAAAATTCACAAAAATCTTCTTTTTGAAAGCATTTATGCTGCTGCAAAAAATAACAGACCGACTTTCAGCTTTTTTCGCTGGAAGTCGGTCTTTGTTTATCGTAAAACATATCGAGCAAGGGGCGAACAGAGGTCGCTCCTACACAAAATAGCGTATTTTATGGGCTTTTTTTATTCAGCTACCCACTGTTTTAAAGCCGCAGAAAGTCGTCTGTCGATATCCTTTCTTGTCTGCTCGCACTCCTTAGGATAGTCCTTTGCAGCCTTGAAAATAAATTTCATTACGAATTTAAGTCCCACAGGAAGTGCTTTTCTGAGCATTGTCTCAGGAAGCACAAAGTGCGTTCCATGCTCGTAAGTCAGGGCTTCGTAATCGCACTCGTGAGGGCGTTCTTTCAAGCGCTTATCCATACGGCGGACGTATTTTCCTGCCTCCCAGAAGCTGTCGTCATCAGCACCCACCATTATAAGCTTGCCCTTGATGTTCTCAACCTTTATCATTTCTTCCTCTGTATGTTCTCTTGCCTTTTCAGAGTCAATAAAAAGGTGCGTGCTTCGTGTTATATCTCCCGAGCCTTTGGTTTCTTCTTCTATTTTGTGATAGTATTCAGGGTGGGCATAAACGAACGGCATATAGGCAAGCGGCTTGCCCTGCCATGAAAGTGTGGAAGCGTCAGGGATAGGCCATTCCTTGCAGCCGTCTTTTTCGCCCTGCTCAAAGCCCTGCCATACAAAGTCGCTTGGCGTAAGACCGAAAGTGAGTGTTATGTCAGGAAAATATGAAGCTGCCACAAGGGAATCCATTCCTGCCGTACTCATTCCCATTATGCCTATATTCTTGTTTCCATGGCTTTTGAGCCACTTTATAGCGGCCTCTATCCTTTCAAGCGGGAAGTTCACATGACCGTAGTTCTTCACGTCAGGTGACATACACATAACGTTCACGCCATTTTTGTGAAGCCATTTTGCTCCGCACTTTGCCATAAAGTCATTAGGATCGTCGCCGAACAGACCTATCATTGCGCAGTTTGCACCCTTTGGGTTTTCATAATATGTACCATAAAAACCGTCTTTCTCATTGCTAAAAAATTGTTTCTTCATAATACCGACCTTTCTAAGCTGGTTTTCTTTATAAAGTTAGACCGAACTAACCATATCTCAAAAAAAACAGGGTAGATAACTTCGCCCTAAGCTATATTATATCACATTTTTGCTTATTTGTCAGGTGTATTAACGAAAAAAGTTAGATGTATTGTAAATTTTTGATTTTCTTAGTGTTGCTTATATATTAATAAAATGGCGGAGAACGCATTCTTTTTGCAGTTCTCCGCTACTTTTATGCCTTATTTTTTGCCGCATCTGCTGTGACAGTGTGAGCAACAGCCACAGCATTTACCTTTTTTCTTTTGCTTTGATATACTTATTGCCGCTGCCACTGCCCATAAAAGCAGAAGTATCACCACTATCCAGTCGGCTGTATTCATAATAATGCTCCTATCTGATATACCGCACAGCCGCAAAGCCATGCCACCATGCACTGCATTATCACAACGCCTACTGTCTGTATCCTTGAATCAAGCTCTCTCTTTATGGTCGCCACCGCCGCAACACATGGGGTGTAAAGCAGGGTGAATACGAGAAAGCTCAGTGCGGAAAGGGTGGAGAATGCTCCCGAAAGAGCAGTGCCAAGGTTTGCAGTGCTTGTGTTCATCAGTACCGCCATTGTGCTTACTACCGCCTCTTTTGCAGTGAAGCCTGAAATAAGCGAGGTGGTCACTCTCCAATCTGCAAAGCCCAAAGGCTTGAATATTGGCGATATAGCCTGACCGATAAGAGCGAGCAGGCTGTCGGAGGAGTCTTTTACAACGTTGAGCTTTGCGTCAAAGGTCTCCAAAAACCATATTATGATAGTCGCAAAGAATATAACTGTGAAAGCTCTTTGTATAAAGTCCTTTGCCTTGTCCCAAAGAAGAAGTCCTACGCTTTTTGCCGAAGGAAGACGATAGTTTGGAAGCTCCATTACAAACGGCACAGGCTTGCCACGGAAAGCTGTATTTTTCAGTATCAGTGCAACTATTATCCCAAGCACTATGCCTGTTATGTATAAGCCTATCATCACAAGCGCCTGATATTTCTTGAAAAACGCTGCACAGAAAACTGCGTAAATAGGTATCTTTGCCGAACAGCTCATGTAAGGGGTAAGAAGTATGGTCATTTTTCTGTCACGGTCTGATACAAGCGTTCTCGTCGCCATTATGGCAGGCACTGAACAGCCGAAGCCTATGAGCATAGGCACAAAGCTTCGTCCCGAAAGACCGATCTTTCTAAGAAGCTTGTCCATTACGAATGCCACTCGTGCCATGTAGCCCGTGTCCTCCAGTATGGAAAGGAAAAAGAACAGCGTCACTATTATAGGCAGAAAGCTTAGAACGCTTCCAACGCCTGCAAAAACTCCGTCTATTATAAGGCTGTGTACAACAGGGTTTATGCCGTAGGCTGTAAGCCCTTTGTCTGCTAGGTCGGTGAGCTTGTCGATACCAAGGGAAAGCCAGTCGGAAAGCGTCGAGCCGATAACATTGAATGTGAGGAAAAATACAAGAAACATTATCCCGAAAAATACAGGCAGTGCAGTGTATTTTCCCGTTAAAATGCGGTCTATTTTTACGCTCCGCTTGTGTTCTCGGCTCTCGTGGCATTTCACAACGCTTATGGCAACGACTTTCTCGATAAAGTCGTATCGCATATCTGCAAGCGCCGCATTTCTGTCAAGCTTTGATTCGTCCTCCATTTCCACTATGCAGTGTTCGAGAAGCTCCAGCTCGTTTTGATTAAGCTCAAGCTGATCCTCGATATTCTTATCACCCTCAATAAGCTTTGAAGCACAAAATCTCGGCGGTATGCCTGCACGGTTTGCGTGATCCATGATAAGATGCACAACTGCGTGTATACATCTGTGCACAGCGGAATCGTCTGAGCAAAAGTCTGTGACAACAGGCTTTGTCTTGTTTCGGGCAGTTTCTACAGCCTTGTCGATAAGGTCTGAGATACCCTCGCCCTTTGCCGCACTTACCGGTATAACAGGTATGCCAAGTGCGTCGCTCATCATTTTTACGTCTATCGTTCCACCGTTGGCTCTTACCTCGTCCATCATGTTTAAGGCAAGCACCATTGGCACACGCAGTTCAAGAAGCTGTAAAGTGAGATACAGATTTCGCTCTATATTGGTGGCGTCAACAATGTTTATAATGCCGTCAGGCTTTTCATTTATTATGTAGTCACGGGTGACGATCTCTTCCTGCGTGTAAGGACGCAGTGAGTATATTCCCGGCAGATCCACCACAGTGCAGTTTTTCTGCCCCTTTATGTCACCGACCTTCTGCTCGACTGTTACACCGGGAAAGTTTCCAACGTGCTGATTGGACCCTGTAAGGGCGTTAAAAAGCGTGGTCTTTCCGCAGTTCTGATTTCCTGCAAGGGCAAATCTCATATATGGTCATTCTCCTCTGTTTTTTCTATCTCTATGTTTTTTGCGTCCTCTATCCTGAGCGTCAGCTCATAGCCTCTCAGTACTATATCAAGAGGGTCGCCCATTGGCGCACGCTTTAGCATTTTCACCTTTGTTTTGGGTATAAGTCCCATGTCGAGAAAACGCAGTCTAAGCGCACCCTCGCCACCTACCGCTTTTATCACGGCAGACTCACCCGTTTTAAGCTTATCAAGAGTCATTGTCTTTTCCTCCATAGCTATATTTTATTCTTATGTTTTATCTAAAAGAACTTCACAAAATAAGTTTACCATGGCTAACTTTACTTGTCAATAGTATATGCCATATATTTTAGTCAAATGTTATCTAAAAATTTTATTCAAATAGATAACTTCCAATTGACAACGCCAACAAATCGTGCTATCATAAAGTAAGACAAAGTACACTTTTACATTACGGGGGTGTTTTATGGATACCCGTGTGGCAATACTTGCAATAATCGCACACGATAACGGCTCTGCGCAGGAGATAAACGCAATTCTTCATGAGCATGCCGAGTATATAATAGGACGAATGGGTCTGCCATACCGAGAACGTGGCATGAACATAATAAGCGTGGCAGTTGACGCTCCGCAGGACGTTATAAATTCTCTTGCAGGCAAGATAGGCAGGCTTGAGGGAGTGACCGCCAAGACCCTTTATTCGCCACAGTAAAAATCTAATAAATATTTGTGACCCTGACGCCGAAAACGAGTTTTCTCCTTTAAGGCGAAAGAATACACATCAAGCAGAAAAAGTAAAAAGCAGATAGAAAGCCCTATCTCTACTCATGTAGGGGCGAACAGCGTTCGCCCGTGGATTAGGTTTTTTATGAGTAAGCATAGCCTTTTTTGTTATCAAAGCTGTATCCATAGGGGTATGGCTTATTTTTTTGAGAGGAGCTTTTGCAATGGGACTTAATGACGCACCAAGCGGAGAACGTATACATATAGGATTTTTCGGCAGACGAAACGCAGGAAAATCAAGCGTTGTGAATGCAGTAACAAATCAGGATCTTGCAGTGGTATCCGATACGAAAGGCACTACCACCGACCCTGTTACAAAGGCAATGGAGCTTTTGCCCCTTGGCCCTGTTGTGATAATAGATACCCCCGGCTTTGACGACGAGGGCGAGCTTGGAGAGCTTCGTGTGAAGAAAACTAAGCAGATACTAAATCGAACAGACTGCGCCGTTCTTGTAACAGACTGCACCTTGCCCCTTGGCGACTGCGAAAAACAGCTTATCTCAATATTCAAAGAGAAAAACATACCTTTTATCATAGCCAAAAACAAAGCCGACCTGCTCACTGATATCCCAAAAGAGGAGGGCGCAGTGTACGTCAGCGCAAAAGAGAAAACAGGCATAGAGGAGCTTAAAAACGCCGTTGCAAAGCTCACTGAAACAGATACCATGACCATGAAGCTTGTGGGCGACCTTATAAAGCCTGACGATATGGTGGTGCTTGTCACCCCTATCGACAGCGCCGCACCAAAGGGCAGGCTTATCCTGCCACAACAGCAGGCCATAAGAGATGTTCTTGAAGCAAACGCCTGTGCAGTGGTGGTAAGAGAAACTGAGCTTTCAGGAGTGCTTGGCAGGATAGAGAAGCCTGCACTTGTTATAACGGATAGTCAGGCTTTCGCAAGAGTTTCAAAGGATACTCCCGAGGATATCCCTCTCACCTCGTTTTCTATCCTTATGGCTAGATATAAGGGCTTTCTTGACGCCGCAGTAAAGGGCGTGAAAGCTATCGACGATCTTAAAGACGGTGACAAGGTGCTTATCTCAGAGGGCTGTACACATCACAGACAGTGCGGTGATATAGGCTCTGTGAAGCTTCCGAACTGGCTGAAAGAATATACAGGCAAGAATCTTGAGATAGTGCTGTCCTCAGGTCACGGCTTTCCAGAGGAGCTTTCAGACTTTGCGCTTTGCATACACTGTGGCGGCTGTATGCTCGGCTCAAAAGAGCTTACTTACAGAATGAAATGTGCTTGTGACGCGGGCGTGCCGTTCACAAATTATGGCATTGCAATTGCCTATATGAAAGGTATTCTCAAACGGAGCATAGGTGTGTTCCCACATCTTGTAAAGGAGCTTGAAGATCACAATGGCGGTCAGAGAACTTATTGATAAACTAAACTGCGAGAAAAAGCTTTCCCACGATGAGTGGGTGAAGCTTATAAAAGAATATGTCGAGAGCGACAGAGCCTATGCCGCAGAGCTTGCAAGGGGCATTTCGCAGGAAATGTTCGGCAAGGATATCTACATAAGGGGCATAGTTGAGTTTTCAAACATCTGCAAAAACGATTGCCTTTACTGCGGAATAAGGCGCTCAAACGGCAACGTGAGCAGATACAGGCTTACCGCTGAGGAGATCTTGCAGTGCTGTGACGAGGGCTACGGCTATGGCTTCCGTACCTTTGTGCTTCAAAGCGGTGAGGACGCTTTCTATGACAGAGAAATGCTCTGTGGTATCGTCAGCGAGATAAAAAAACGTCACCCTGACTGTGCGGTGACATTATCCCTAGGCGAGAAAAGCCGTGAGGACTATGAAGCCTTTTTCAATGCAGGTGCAGACCGGTATCTTCTCAGGCACGAAACCGCCGACGAGGAGCATTACAAAAAGCTCCACCCAGCCGAAATGTCTTGGAAAAACCGAATGGAGTGTCTTTCAGATCTTAAAGAGATAGGCTATCAAACAGGCTGTGGAATGATGATTGGCTCACCGTTCCAGACGGTGGAGTGCCTTGCTGAGGATATGGAGTTTATGTGCGGTTTCAAGCCCGAAATGATAGGCATTGGACCTTTTCTCCCACATAAGGACACGCCTTTCAGAAGCTGTCCACAAGGCTCATATGAGCTTACCCTCTTTCTGCTGAGCATTTGCAGGATAATGCTCCCCGACGTTCTTTTGCCTGCCACCACAGCCCTTGGTACTATAAACCCCAAAGGGAGAGAACAAGGGGTGCTGTCAGGTGCGAACGTCATAATGCCGAATTTGTCCCCTGTGGCAGTGAGAAAAAAATATATGCTCTATGACAACAAGATATGCACAGGTGACGAGTCAGCACAGTGCAGAGCTTGCCTTGAAAGACGAATGGAGTCCATAGGCTATAAAATAAAGATATCAAGAGGAGATCACATATAATGATAAAGCTTGCTTTTTACGGAAAAGGCGGAATAGGAAAGTCAACGGCGGCATCAAACGTCAGTGTTGCACTTGCACAAAAAGGGCTGAAAGTCATGCAGATAGGCTGTGACCCAAAGGCTGACTCCACCACATTTCTCCATGGGGGAGAGAGGATACCCACCGTTCTTGACCTTGTGCGAAAAGGCGAAAGCTTTGACCTTGAAGATATGGTAAGGGTAGGCTATAACGGCGTTGTGTGTGTTGAAGCAGGCGGTCCGGTCCCGGGGCTTGGCTGTGCAGGCAGAGGTATAATCGCAGCTTTGGAGGAGCTTGAAAAAAAGGGCGCATATGAAAAATATCAGCCTGACGTTGTTATCTATGACGTTCTCGGAGACGTGGTGTGCGGAGGTTTTTCAATGCCAATGCGAAAGGGCTATGCCGATAAGGTGTTTATCATCACGTCAGGCGAGAGTATGTCTGTATATGCCGCCGCAAACATCGCAATGGCGGTGGAAAATTTCAAAAGCCGTGGATATGCTTCACTTGGCGGTTTTATCCTCAATAAACGCAACGTAAAAAACGAGGAGGAAAAAGCGGCGGAGCTTGCGGCTGATTTTCACAGCTCTGTGATAGCCGAGATAGACCGAAGCGACCTTGTGAGCGAAGCTGAGGATATGCGCAAAACTGTCATGGAAGCTTTTCCTGACAGCACTGCGGCAGAGCAGTATAGAGCATTGGCGGATAAGATAGCCGAGCTTTGCGGTATGGGAGAAGAAAAATGATAAAAGAGAGCGGCATAAATATAACGAAGGCGGCTTTTCCTGCGCCTTTTGAAAGCGGTCTTGAATATAATCCCCCAACAAGGGGCGTGTGGAATATCGTCCATACCGGTATGCTTATCCCTGAGTCACGGCAGATATTTGTCTGCGCACAGGGCTGTTTAAGGGGCGTTATCCTCACTGCGGCAGAGATGAATGCCATGGACAGAATGTCATGGGTGACTGTTTCTGAGCAGGATCTGTATGACGGCACAATGGAGCAGGACGTTATAGACGGAGTAAGGGATATAATAAACAGGCTTGAGGAAAAGCCAAAATGCGTTTTGATTTTTCTAAGCTGTGTTCACCTTTTTGCAGGCTGTGACTATAAAATGATAATAAACGAACTGTCGGCATTGTTTCCGCAGGTGCATTTTATAGATTGCTACATGACGCCCACCATGAGAAAGTCTATCTCTCCTGACAGCCTTATGAGAAAACAGCTTTACGAGCCACTTGAAAAGTGCGAAAAGAAGCCTAAAACGGCGGCTATAATAGGCTGTGACAGAGCCACGGACGAAGCCTCCGAGCTTGTAAAAATAATAAACTCAGCAGGCTTTGAGCTTCTTGACATTACAAAGTGCAAGACCTATGAGGAGTATCTCTCCATGGCGGAAAGCTCTTTGAATATCACCTATATCCCCACGGCAAAGCCGTCAGGAGAGGAACTTGAAAAGCGACTTGGCACAAAGCATTTGTATCTGCCCTTGTGCTATGGCTATGATGAGATAGAGAAAAATTACAGCAGACTTTGCACCCAGCTTGGTGTGAAAACGCCTGACTTTTCTGCTGACAGAGAAGCCGCCGACAAGGCTCTTGCAAATGCCCTTGAGGTAGTAGGGGATTTGCCTATAGCCGTGGATTATACCGCTCTGCCAAGGCCCCTTGGCTTTTGCAGACTTCTTGCAGAGAAAGGCTTCAATGTGAAGCGTTGCTATGCCGACAGCTTTTCAGAGGAGGAAAGGGCAGACTTTGAGTGGCTGAAAGCCCATTGCCACGACCTTGAAATTCTCCCTACTGTGAATGTGAAAATGGAGTTTTCACAGTGCGAAGAAAAATATCTTGCAGTAGGTCAGAAAGCGGCTTTTTTCTGCCAGACCGATAACTTTGTTGATATAGTCGCAGGGGGCGGTGGATATGGCTTCGAGGGCATAAAAAGGCTTGCAGAGCTTATGGCTGAGGGAGCAGTAAACAAAAAGGACAGACGTAAGGTGATACAACACAAGGGCTGGGGGTGTGAAAGCTGTCTATGAATGCAAAAGTGATATCCATATATGCGGCGGATACTTCGGGAGTATGCTCGGCGCTTTATGAGCTTGGTGGAATGACCGTTGTCCATGACGCTTCGGGCTGTAACTCCACCTACGCCACCCATGACGAGCCACGCTGGTATGACCGCAAAAGCATGATATATATTTCTGCACTAACAGAAGCGGATGCCGTTATGGGCAATGACGGCAAGTTCATTCGTGATGTGGCAAAAGCGGCAGGTGAGCTTTCACCCAAATTCATAGCCATTTGCGGTTCGCCAATGCCTGCAATGACAGGCTTTGACTACAGTGCGGCCGCCGAGGAGATAGAGCGTGAAACGGGTCTGACCACATTTTTCGTTGATACCAACGGCACTCATTCCTATCTTCAAGGAGCAGAGGGAGCTTTCCTTAATATTGCAAAGCTTTTCTGCCGTGAGGGAAAAGAAAAGCAGGCAAATTCAGTGAATATTATTGGTGCAACGCCTCTTGACTTTTCGGTGAATACAAGCGTAAGCTCCATAAAAAAGTGGCTTTTGGATAACGGCTTTTCAGTGCAAAGCTGTTTTGCTATGGACAGCAGCCTTGATGAGATCTCTGCCGCACCACAGGCGGCTGTAAGCCTTGTTATATCCTCAGACGGGATAGCTGCGGCAAAGTATCTTTTTGATACCTATGGAGTGCCATATGTTGTGGGCGTGCCTGTGGGAAAAAGCTTTTCCAAAAAGCTTTCCGCTGACCTGAAAAGAGCAGTGTCAGAGGGCGTTTGTATAAATTCCTGCGGTGAAAAAGCTGTAGAGAATGCTCATATGATAGTTGCAGGGGAAAGCGTTTTTGCTTCTTCCCTTGGGGCTGAACTTGGCGCAAAAACTGTGGCGACAGTTGGCATAAGAAACAGCGAGGTGCTGTCAGGGACGGACATTTTCTGCGAGGAAGAAGCAGAGCTTGAAAAGCTTTTTTCACAGCATAAGACCGTCATAGCAGACCCGCTTTTCAGACCTATATGCAAAGGGGCAAGCTTTGTTTCACTGCCACACGTTGCTTTTTCGGGAAGATGTTTTCTTAAAGATATCCCCGATCTGATAGATAAAGATGTAAGCAAAATACTTAACCTATAAAAAGGAGGAACGTGCTTTCGCACTGATACTTTTATGATAAAAATAGCCGTTTACGGAAAGGGCGGAATAGGAAAATCCACAGTTACGGGAAACCTTGCCGCTGCATTTGCAAGTCTTGGGAAAAGAGTTATACAAATTGGCTGTGACCCAAAGGCTGACTCCACCATAAATCTTCTTGGGGGCGAGCCTGTTATGCCTGTGATGAATTATCTCAGAGAGCATGACGATGAGCCTGAGAGCATAGAGGAGATATCAAAAGAGGGCTATGGCGGAGTGCTTTGTATAGAAACAGGCGGTCCTACCCCCGGACTTGGCTGTGCAGGCAGAGGTATAATCACCACGTTCAGCCTGCTTGAAGACTTAAAGCTTTTTGAAAAATATAAGCCTGACGTTGTGCTTTATGACGTTCTCGGAGACGTTGTGTGCGGAGGTTTCGCTGCACCTATCAGAGAGGGCTACGCTTCAAAGGTGCTTATCGTCACCTCAGGCGAGAAAATGGCATTGTATGCCGCAAATAATATAAACAGTGCGGTGAAAAACTTTGCCGACAGAAGCTATGCAAAAGTCCGTGGTATCGTCATGAACAGGCGAAACGTTGAGGGTGAGGAAGAAAAGGTCAGAGCCTTTGCAGAAAGCGCAGGACTTGATATCGTTGCGGATATACCAAGAAGCGACGATATCATCAGATGTGAGGATAAGGGCATGACCGTCATAGAGGGCGAGCCTGACTGTCAGGCGGCAAAATGCTTTTTAAAGCTTGCACAGACCCTTATGCAGGAGGACAACGATGACTAAAGCGTTTTACATAACAGCGGCGGAGCTTGCCCAAAAGGGAAAAGATAATATCCCTGACGAGCTTCTTTCGGCAAAGCACCTTATCTACAGCTCTCCTGCAACATTGGCGTTCAATTCACCGGGAGCGCAGGGCTTTGGTGTAAAAAGAGCAGGCCTTGCAGTGCCAAATTCGGTTATGCTTCTTGTGGCTCCTGCCTGCTGTGGACGAAACACCACCATGCTCAGTGCGGAAAGCGGCTACGGCGACAGATTTTTCTACCTGCTTCTTGACGATACCGATATCGTCACAGGCAGGCACCTTACTAAGATACCGAAAGCCGTGGAGGAGGTATGTCAAAGCCTTGATCACACTCCCTCGGCGGTGATGATATGTATAACCTGCGTTGACGCTCTCCTCGGCACTGATATGGACAGAGTGTGCAGAAAATCCAGCGACCGAGCAGGCGTGCCTGTTGTGCCATGCTATATGTATGCCCTCACAAGGGAAAAGCGTCTGCCCCCTATGGCTTCAGTGCGAAAATCGGTGTATTCACTGCTGAAACCACTCAAGAGAAAGTCTGACGAGGTGAATATCCTCGGTTATTTCTCACCATTGCAGGAGGATTGCGAGCTTTATAGCCTGCTCAAAAGTGCAGGCGTAAAGACCATAAGGGAGCTTTCAAGGTGTGATACCTTCGAGGAATATGAAAAAATGTCGCAGGCAAATTTTTCTCTTGTACTCAATGCGGAAGCAAGATATGCCGCCCAGCAAATGGAGCAGGAGCTTAACATACCTTTTATAGAGCTTGCGAGAGTTTTTCAGGCTGATAAGATATCTACGCAGTATCGTCTGCTGGGTCAGGCGATAGGAGCGGAGCTTTGCGATAAAGAGTATTATGAGCAGACCATGGTGCTAATAGATGATTTCAGAGAAAAGCATAACGGGCTGTGCTTTGCAGTGGGCGAGTTTTCAAACTGCGACCCTATAGAAATGGCATTGGCTCTTATAAGATACGGCTTCAAGGTGGCGGAGATATTCGGAACTGTGGGAGAGCGAAATTTCGGCTTTGTGAAAAAGATAGCACAGCTCTCACCTGAAACAAAAATATATTCAAACCTCTCACCAACAATGCTCTTTTATGAGCCTGACGAGAGTGTGAACATTTATATCGGCAAGGACTGTGCATATTACCACCCTGACATAGCAGGAGCAGACTTTAATGACGAGATACAGCCTTTCGGCTATGCAGGAGTGAAAAAGCTGTTTTGTGACCTTGAAAAGGCGCTTGATTGGAAAGGAGCGGAGGATAAATGAAAAATCTTTTGAAGCTTTTGTCACCCTTTGCCCCTGACCAATCAGGTGCGTCGGCAGTGCTTTACGAGCTTGGAGGACTAATGGTAATATGCGACGCAGGCGGCTGTGCAGGCAACGTCTGCGGATTTGACGAGCCAAGGTGGTTTACCAAAAAGAGCGCAGTTTTCAGCGCAGGACTTCGTGATATGGACGCCATTTTAGGGCGTGACGACAGGCTCATCGAAAAGCTTTCTAAAGCCTGCCAGCAGATATCCCCTGCTTTCACTTCCATAATAGGCACGCCTGTGCCTGCTGTTATCGCAACAGATATGAGAGCGTTGAAACGAATGGCGGAGAAGAAAACGGGGCTTCCTTGCATAACAGCCGAGTGTACAGGCACGAACTATTATGACAGCGGCTCAGAGCCAGTGTGGATAGAGCTTTTCAAGACCTTTGCCACTGATAGCAAGCCTGTTCAGAAAGGCAGGCTTGGCATTATCGGTGCAACGCCTTTGGAGCTTAGTATCATAAGCCCCGAGAGGATAGTGGCGGAATATAAGGCAAGGGGTTGGGAGAATGTTATATGCTACGGCATGGGAAGCACACTTGATGATGTGAAAAATGCAGCTGCGGCGGAGAAAAATATAGTCTGTTCAGCGGCGGCAATAAAGGCGGCGGAGTATCTCAAAGAAAAGTTCGGCACGCCTTATGAGATAGAATATCCACGAAGCTGTCTGCCTGAGGAGATAGTGCAAAAAGCTGATAACTTTACGGATAAAAACGTCCTTGTGATACATAACCAAACAGCGGCTGACGCTGTGAGAAAGCTTATCACAGAAAAAAGCGGCAAGTGTCATTGCTCATCGGCAACGTTTTTTATGCAGAAAAAGGAGCTTTCACAGCAGAGTGATTTTTTCCTTGCAGACGAAAGCGACCTTTGTGACAATGTTGGTGATAACTATGATGTTGTTATCGCAGACAAGACCCTTAGGCGTGTTATGAAAAATTTCAGCGGCGAGTTTATAGACTTTCCGCATTTCGGACTTTCAGGCAGACTTTTGCAGGGAGAGAGTGAAAAGATATGACAGAAGAAATTATAGAGCGCCTTGAAGAATATCTCGGCTCAGAGGAGTTTGAATATGAAGCCGAAAACTGCATGGAGGAGCTTGACGAAAGCGGTGAGGGCATAAACGCAGTTTTGCCTTTGCTTAGATTTCTCGAAAGACACCCCATGGCTGATATCAGCATGACAAGTGCCGTGGTGAGATATATGGAGCAGTTTTACGGCAGAGGTTATGAGAACATTCTCATGGACTCCGTTCGTCGCAGACCTACAGTGCATACTGTGAGAATGTTAGGCAGGCTCAGAAATGCCGCCATAGATGAGGGTCAGGACGGTGAGGAGTTTGAGGACGTGCTTATAGACGTTCTCAGCAGTGAAGCCGAGGACGAGATAAAGGACACCGTCAGGGAGCTTATCTGATGAAAACTGAGATGATTCGTGTTTATGGTATCGTTCAGGGCGTGGGCTTCCGACCTTTTGTTAGCCGTGAAGCGTCAGACCTTGGACTTTGCGGCACTGTGGCAAACAAAGGCTCTTATGTTGAGATACACGCACAGGGCAGTGAAAAGGCTGTGGAGGACTTGAAAAAAGCCCTTGAGAGCCGTCCACCTGAGCGTTCGGTGATAATGGAGATAATTTCCGCCCATGCCGACGAACCGCCTTTTGACAGCTTTGAGATAATCGACAGCGAAAAGGAAAAAGGGGATATTTTCGTATCCTCTGACATCGCTGTGTGCGAAAAATGTAAGGCGGAGCTTTTCGACAAAACAAACAGAAGATACCACCACCCTTTTATAAACTGTACTCAGTGCGGTCCAAGGCTCACTATTATGGACTCTATGCCCTATGACAGAGTTCGCACCACAATGGCTGACTTTCCAATGTGCAAAGACTGCGAGGAGGAGTACACCGACCCTGCCACAAGGCGTTATGACGCCCAGCCTGTGTGCTGTAACAAATGCGGTCCGGAGGTCTATATCATAGGCAGTGAAAAGAAAGGCGCTGAGGCTATCACAGCCGCAAGAGAAGCCGTCATGGCAGGAAAGATAATCGCTGTCAAAGGCATAGGCGGTTTTCACCTTTGCTGTGACGCAAAAAACGAGAGCGCAGTGAAAAGGCTCAGAGAGCTTAAAAACCGCCCTGCAAAACCACTTGCCGTTATGCTGAAGGATATTTCTACCGCAAGGCGTGAGTGCGATTTTGGCGAAGTGCAGGAAAAGCTTCTCACAGGCTGGCAAAAGCCTATCGTGCTTCTTGATAAAAAAACTAGTGGAAGCCTTTGCGAAAGCGTTGCACCCGATAATCCTACAGTGGGAGTAATGCTTCCCTATGCCCCTTTGCACCTGCTTCTTTTTGATTACGATGACGGCGTGGAAATGACCGACAGCCTTGTTATGACCAGCGGAAACGTCCGTGGCGCACCTATCTGTCGAAGCGACGAGGACGCACTCAGCGAAATAGCAGGCTTCTGCGATCTGATATTATCCCACAACAGACGTATCTTGATACGCTCAGACGATACTGTTATGGATACATTTGAGGGCAAGCCTTACATAATAAGGCGTTCAAGAGGATATGCACCATTGCCTGTTATGACATCATGCAGTGATAAAGGTCAGACCCTTGCCATAGGCGGTGAGCTTAAAAATACGTTCTGTATCAGAAAGGGAAGCCTTTATTATCTCTCTTCCTATGTGGGGGATATGGCTGATATCCGCACTGTAAAGGCGCTTGAGGAGTCCGTGAAGCGTATGTGCGAACTTCTGGAAGCAGTTCCGCAAAACGTAGTCTGCGATATGCACCCTAAATACAATACAGTTGCATTTGCCGAGGGGCTTGACCTGCCTCTGAAAAAAGTCCAGCACCATTATGCCCATATTCTTTCCTGCATGGCAGAAAACGACTGTAGTGAAAAGGTCATAGGCGTATCATATGACGGCACAGGCTTTGGCACAGACGGCACCATATGGGGAGGAGAGATACTTCTCTGCGACCGCACAGGCTTTGAGCGTATGGGAAGCATAAAGCCCTTCATGCAGGTGGGCGGCGACCTTTCCTCTAAAGAGGGCTGGCGTATCGCCGCAATGATTGCAGGCTCAGCCTATGGGGAAAGGGGCGGAGAGATCTGTGAAAAGCTTGGTATTTGTACAGCGAAAGAGTACAAGCTTCTGTCCATAATGGCAGAGAAAAAAGTAAACGCAGTAAGCTCCACAAGTGCAGGACGGCTTTTTGACGCCGCTTCTGCGGTGCTTGGCATAAGGCGTTCTTCAACCTTTGAGGGCGAAGCTTCCATGGCGTTGCAGTTTGCGGCAGAAAAATTCAGCCGTGAGTCGTTTGGCATTTACGAGCCTATGGAAAAGCTCACTGCCGAAAAAGAGGGCAGGATAATGCTCTGCACTCAGGCTCTTATCAAGCGTCTTTGCCAGGGTATGCAAAATGGTGAGGATAAAAACCGCCTTGCCTATGAGTTCCATTCACTTCTTGCGGACATGACCGCACAGGCGTGCAGAACCATAAGCGAGAGAACAGGCGTAAAGGTCTGTGCCTTGAGCGGGGGAGTTTTTCAGAACAAGCTTCTGCTTAAAATGGTGAAGTGCCGCCTTGAAAAAATGGGACTTAGAGTGCTTATCCACAGCCTTGTGCCTGCTAATGACGGTGGTATAGCTTTGGGACAAGCGTTTTATCTGAATGAGGAATGAGGAATGAGGAGTGAGGAGTGAGGAATTAAGGTATCGCCTGCGGCGATTTATCTTATTTTCTGCTTTGTAAGTTCGATTTTGTGATATAAATTAATTTTTTTTTGGAGGTATTGATATGTGTGTAGGTTTATCTGCAAAGGTAGTAAGTGTAAACGAGGGCACTGCCGTTATTGACGCAAGCGGTGCAAAAAGAGAGGTATCTGCTGACCTTATCGACGATCTCGAGGTAGGGGATTATGTCATGGTACACGCAGGGGTGGCTATCGCAAAAATAACCTCTGACGATAGCGAAGAAACTGACGAGATAATGGAGAGTATCCAATGAACACTATAGAAAATGCAAAGGAGATAATAAGCTCCTACAAACGTGATGACGGCAAAAAGCTTCGCATAATGGAGGTCTGCGGTACTCACACCCACGAGATTTTCAAGCTTGGCATAAGAAAGCTCCTTCCTGAGAGCGTTGAGCTTATCTCAGGTCCTGGCTGTCCTGTGTGCGTTACCCCCATTGGCTTTATCGACGAGGCTTGTATGCTCGCTCTTGAAAAAGGTGCGGTGATATGCACATTCGGCGACCTTATAAGAGTACCCGGTACAGAAATGAGTCTTGCAGGAGCAAGGTCAAAGGGTGCGACAATAAAGACAGTCTATTCGCCCCTTGACGCAGTTTCATATGCCGAAAGCCATAGAGATGAGCAGGTGGTATTTCTCGCCGTTGGTTTTGAGACCACCACCCCATCAGCCTGCCTTGCAGTAGAAAAAGCGAAAAAGCTGGGGCTTGAAAACTTCTCTATTCTTGGTGCAAACAAGACCATGCCAAACGCTTATAAGGCTTTGGAGGGAAGTGCAGACGCATTTTTGTACCCCGGTCATGTCAACGCTATCACAGGCACAGCCGTGTGCGAGGAGCTTGTGAAAAAGGGCGTTTCAGGCGTTGTTACGGGCTTCACGGCTGCTGAACTTCTTACGGCTCTTGCTGTTACCATAGAGCTTTCTCAGCGTGGCGAGCCGTTTTTCAGAAACTGCTATCCTAGAGTAGTAAAGCCCGAGGGCAACCCTGCCGCCATAAAGCTTATGGAAAAGGTCATGACCCCCTGCGACAGCGAGTGGCGTGGACTTGGTATCATACCAATGTCAGGCATGATACTCCGTGACGAATATGCTGACTTTGACGCACGAAAGAAATTCTCCCTGCCGAAAATAACAGGCAAACCGAACCCAGCCTGCCGCTGCGGAGATGTTTTGCAGGGCAAGTGCAAGCCCTCAGACTGTAAAGTTTTCGGCAAGGTCTGCACACCGCTGCACCCTATAGGTGCGTGCATGGTGTCAAACGAGGGCGCTTGCTCGGCATATTATCAGTATGGCAATTTGTAAAATAAACTATCCGAAAAGAGGAATAATTATGACAGATAAATTTGTTACCCTTGCCCACGGCGCAGGAGGAAAGCAGACTTCCGAGCTTATCGACCGTGTTTTTAAGGAGCATTTCGCTAACCCTGACCTGACCGCCGACGATGCGGCCGTGCTTTCCATGGAAAAGGGCAAGATAGCATTCACCACAGACGGCTTTATAGTTTCCCCATACGAATTTGCAGGAGGAAATATCGGCAAGCTAAGTATTTGCGGCACTGTGAACGACCTTTCCTGCATGGGCGCAAAGCCTTTGTATCTCTCCTGTGCTTTCGTTATCGAGGAGGGCTTTCCAATGGATAAGCTTGAGGAGATAGCCGCCGCCATGGCAAAGACCGCTAAGGAAGCAGGTGTCGAGATATGTGCAGGTGACACAAAGGTGGCAGGAAAAGGTCAGGTAGACGGCGTTTTCATTACCACTACGGGCATAGGCAGGATAATGGACAACGCCAACACCTCAGGCAAGCTTGCTAAAGCAGGCGACGCCGTTATAGTGTCAGGTGATATCGGCAGACACGGCTGTACCATACTTTTAGCTCGTGACGAGTTCGGCATAGAGGCAGACGTAACAAGCGATTGTGCACCCCTCTGGGCAAACGTAAAAGCCATGTTCGACGTTACAAACGATATCCACGTTATCCGTGACGCAACAAGAGGCGGTGTAGGCACTGTTCTTTACGAGATAGCAGGTCAAAGCGGTGTGGGAATAACCCTTGATGCTGAGAAAATACCGGTGGCAGACGAGGTGAAAGGCGTGTGCGGTATGCTGGGCTTAGAACCATTGTATCTTGCCTGCGAGGGCAGACTTGTTATATTCGCACCAAAGGACAAAGCAGAGGATATCGTTTCTGCCCTTAGAAAGTGCAAAAACTCAGAGAACGCCGCTGTCATAGGCGAGGTCACAGAGGATAACGCAGGCAGAGTTGTAATGAAAACAGAGATAGGCTCACAGACCCTTCTCCCACAGCCTGGCGGAGAGCTTCTCCCTAGAATTTGCTGATATAAAAAATATTCTGCATAACACGTTGGCACATTGTAGGGGCGAACAGCGTTCGCCCGCCTGATTTTCTCGCAAACTTATGTTGAAAGCCGCATTTGGGAATATTGAGCCAAAAATTGCGTGGATATCATGAGTTTGTCAGGCAAACAAAACGGGCGAACACTGTTCGCCCCTACATATATGGAATATAAAAAACGGAACTGTTCAGCTTGATTTGAACAGCTCCGTTTTTTGTTATCTGTAAGACTCTATCGCCTCAATAGTCTTTGCTATATCCTCGTCACTGTGAGCAAAGGAAACGAACATTGCCTCGAATTGCGACGGTGCAGTGTAAATGCCGCTTTGAAGCATATGACGGTAGTATCTGCCGTAGCTTTCCGTGTTGCAAGCCCTTGCCTCATCATAGCTTTTCACTCTCTCGTCATTGAAAAATACCGTCATAAGCGAACCACAGCGATTCACGTTCAGACCCTTTTCCCTTATGGCATTCTCTATCATAGCCGACTTTCTGTCAAGCTCCTCATAGAAGTTTGGTATGCTTTCTATCTGCCTGATAGTTTCTATTCCTGCCGCCACTGCGCATGGGTTTCCCGACAGCGTGCCTGCCTGATACACAGAGCCTAGTGGTGCAACGCACTGCATTATCTCAAGCTTTCCTCCATAGCAGGCAAGTGGCATTCCTCCGCCCACTATCTTGCCAAGGGTAGTCATGTCAGGGATAACTCCGAAATATTTTGAAGCTCCCCCATCTGAAAGCCTGAAGCCCGTTATAACTTCGTCAAATATAAGCACAGTGCCGTGCTTTTTCGTTATCTCTCTGAGAAATTCAAGAAAGCCCTTTTCAGGCGGAACAACGCCCATGTTTGCGGCGCATGGCTCAACGATAAGTGCGGCTATCTCGCTGCCGTATTCCTCAAAAAGCTTTTCCACAGAAGCAGTGTCATTGTACTTTGCAAGAAGCGTGTCCTTTGTGCAGCCCTCTGTCACTCCTGCACCCGATGGGATAGCCTGCGTCATAAGTCCAGAGCCTGCCTTTACAAGCAGTCCGTCCGAGTGACCATGATAACAGCCCTCGAATTTTATTATCTTGTCCCTGCCAGTATATCCTCTTGCGGCTCTTATTGCACTCATGACAGCTTCCGTACCTGAGTTTACGAGCCTGAGCATTTCCATAGACGGAAAGTGCTTTTTTATAAGCTCAGCCAAGGTTATCTCGCCCTTGTGGCAAGCACCGAACGTAAGCCCCTTGTCGCAGGCGGCTTTCACAGCATTTATCACAGGCTCACAGCAGTGACCGAGAATGTTCGGCCCCCATGAGCATACATAGTCGATAAACTCGTTTCCGTCCTCGTCCCATATCCTTGACCCTTTCGCATGGTCGATAAAAAGCGGAACAGTGCCAACCGCCTTGCAGGCTCTGACAGGGCTGTTCACTCCACCGGGCATAAAACCGCAGGCAGTTTTGTAAAGCTGTTTAGACTTAGCAGTGTTCATGTCAGTTGTCCTCCTTTATCCATTTTGCGGCGTCAAGAGCATGGTATGTTATGATAATGTCCGCACCTGCACGCTTTATAGCAGTGAGATTTTCAAGAACGATACGCTTTTCGTCTATCCAGCCAAGCTGTGCCGCCGCTTTTACCATAGAGAACTCACCGCTTACGTTGTATGCCGCAATCGGCAGATCATATCTGTCCCTGGCGGCTCTGAGGATATCAAGATAGCAAAGCGCAGGCTTCACCATTACCATGTCAGCCCCCTCCTCGATATCGTCCTCTATCTCACGGAGAGCCTCACGTCCGTTGCAAGGATCCATCTGATATGACTTTCTGTCGCCAAAGCATGGTGCAGATTCTGCGGCGTCACGGAACGGAGAATAATATCCCGAAGCAAATTTTGCACTGTATGACATTATAGGAATATCAGTAAGAGCATTCTCGTCAAGCGCCGCCCTTATTGCCGCAACTCTGCCGTCCATCATGTCGGATGGTGCGATAATATCAGCGCCGGCCTTTGCAAGGCTCACCGCCATTTTGCACAGAAGCGGCAAAGTGCTGTCATTGAGTATCTTGTCGCCCTTTACAACTCCGCAGTGTCCGTGGCTCGTATATTCGCAAAGACAAACGTCCGCAATAATAAGTAGGTCAGGATAATGCTCTTTGATGTATCTTATTGCCTGCTGTGTAACGCCCTTGTCATTGTAAGCCTCCGTTGCAAGCTCGTCCTTTTTCTCTGGTATGCCGAAAATAAGCAAGCCCGATATACCGCTTTCTGCTATCTGCGGCAATATCTGCTCCAGATTGTCGATAGAATACTGATAAACTGTTGGCATAGAGTCAACAGGCTTCATGATGTTATTGCCCTCTGCCACAAAAATCGGGTAGATAAAGTCTGCCGCATTTAATCTTGTTTCGCAAACCATTCTTCTCATTGCTGGGTTTGCCCTTAATCTTCTGAATCTTCGCATTTTTATCTTCCTCTCACTTATCTGAAAGTATCTTTTGTATTATTCCCTCTGCTGTGCTTTCTGTTGGAAGCAGAGGGCCATTTATACCGTATTTTTTAAGCTCTGCCGCCGTCACTTCGCCTATGGAGATACACTTTGTATTCTCTGATAAGCTTCCTCCGCCACGGAAAAAGCTCCTCACTCCGCCTGCACTGGCAAACACAGCGTAGTCATCATCTATCTTCTCGCCTGTGCTGTAAACAGGCTCGTAAATATGAACATCATCAAAGTTCAGCCCTTTTTTAGCCAATGGCTTAACAAGCTCCGCTGACCCCTCCGAGGAGCGTACTATAAGAAGCCTGTCCTCACAAGTAAGAGTGTCCGAGAGCGTATTTCCAAGAGCCACGCTGTTGAATTTTTCAGGCATTATGTCTGCATAAAGCCCAGCCTTTTCAAGCTTCGCCCCAGTGCCTTTGCCTATGACAGCTATCTTCACTCCGCTTAGCTTTCTTATGTCAATACGGCTTTCTCTAAGCCTCTTCAAAAATATCTCCGCACCATTTGGACTTGTAAGAGCAACATGGCTGTAAAAGCCCTCTGAAAGCCGTGAAAAAGCTTTTTCCGTGACCTCATCGTGCAGCTCCCTAAGCTCAAATCCGCCGCAGCGGTGAGCATATGCCCCCAGGGCATTGAGCGATTTTATAAGCCGCCTTGAAAGCCCCTTTGTGGCAGTGACGGCTACAGAAACTCCATACAATGGAGGCAGGTAGGTAGGCGAAAAGTCAAGCCCGGCGGTTTCTCCAACTATTATCACAGCAGGCGCAGGCAAACCCTCTCTCTTCACCTTTTCAGCAATGTCGCCAAGACAGCCCTTTACAGCCCTCTGCTCAGGTGTAGCCCCCTTTGATATCACCGCCGCAGGAGTATTTTTGCCCATGCCGTTTTCAATGAGCCTGCCTGCTATCTCAGGGAGATTTCTAAGCCCCATAAGAAAAATAAGCGTTCCTCCGCATTTTGCATAGCTTTCAAAATGCTCTGGGAGCAGGTCGTTCGCAGTGTGACCTGTTATAACATGAAAGCTCCTTGAAAGTCCCCTGTGGCTCACCGGTATACCTGCAAGCTCAGGCACTGCCACCGAGGAAGTCACCCCTGGTATAAGGCTGTATGGTATGCCTGCGGCTTTGAGTGCAGTTATCTCCTCACCCCCTCTGCCGAACACAAAAGGGTCGCCGCCTTTTAGCCTGAGAACAACACCGCCCTCTGCGGCTTTTTCCACAAGAAGTGCGTTTATCTCCTCCTGCGTGGAGCTGTGTCTGCCTGCACGCTTTCCAACGCATATTTTCTCCGCACCGTCCTTGCAGAAGTCAAGCAAACGGCTGTCTATAAGGCTGTCATATATCACCACGTCACAGCTTTTCAGAGCCTCATAACCTCTCATTGTGATAAGGTCATAATCTCCACAGCCTGCCCCTGCTATTATAACTCTGCCGCTCATAGCTTATCAGTCAGCTCCTTAACAAGTTCAAATCTTTTTTCTATCTCTTTTTCGCCCTGAGCAAAATGCCCCTTGCCGTCTGAAACAGTGAGAGATATCTTTTCCCCATTTATCTCGCTGTATGCCCCCACAGGCACAGTGCAGTCCGCACCCAGAAGTCTTATCACCTCACGCTCGGTTTCAAACCTGAGCATAGTTTCCTTGTGTGATACCTGCGAAATTATCTCAGCCGCCTTGCTCTCCTTTGCACATTCCACTGCAATTATAGCCTGACAAGGTGCAGGCAAAAGTTCCCAAGGTTCAAACTCTTTTACCTCGTATTCCGAAAGGGAAAGTCCCAAACGCTCCGTTCCTGCCGCACAAAGTATTATGCCGTCATAAAGCCCATCAGAAAGTTTTTTTAGGCGTGTACCAACATTGCCTCTTATATCAGCAAACTTTGCGTTAGGATAAAGCCTTGCAAAGCCCCCGCGTCTACGCTGACTTCCTGTGCCAACAGTGAAAACATCACAATCGTTAAATACAACGCCTTTTTTGGTCACAAGCATATCACGATAGTTCCCACGAGGGCAAACTCCCGATATCTCCAGCCCCTCGCCCAGCGTAACAGGCAAGTCCTTTGCACTGTGTACTGCAAAGTCTATCTCTCCGCTTTGCAAAGCCTGTTCTATCTCCGTGACGAACACACCCTTGCCGCCTATCTTGTCAAGAGGTCTGTCAAGCTGTCTGTCGCCCTTTGTGGTGAAGGTGACTATCTCGGTATCACACTCAGGAAAAGCCGCCTTTATCATGTCAAGTACCATATAAGTCTGCGCCATTGCAAGTGGACTTTTTCTTGTGCCTGCTCTCAGTTTCATTTTCGCTCCTTTATCATCTCTATAAGCTGTTCCTCTGTTGGAAGCACGTCACTTTCAAGGCATTTTTTCAGAACCTCTGCCATAGCCTTTTTCCTAGCCTGCTCCGTGGATATATTTTCAAGGGCATAGTCACGGACTTTTCCCATGACCTCGCATATATCCCCAAGTCTGCCCTCTGTCTGCGATTGGATCGTCTTTCTCAGGTGAGAAGCAAGGGTAGGGCTTTTTCCGCCTGTTGAAATGCCAATGCAAACGTCCCCCTCTGTAACAATGGCAGGGAAGAAGAACGTACAGCTCTCAGGGTCATCAACTGCGTTGCATGGAATGTGCCTTTGCCTGCAAAGCTGAGAAATGTGCCTGTTTACACCGCTGTCCCCTGTGGCAGTTATCACAAATGTACTGCCGTCTATGTCGTTGTCCTTAAAAGCACGCTCAAAAAGTGTTATCATGCCCCTGCCTGCAAGTTCTCTTATCTCACCGCAAGCTTTTGATGCCACCACCTTTATTATAGGCGAAAAGTCAAGAAGCTTTTCGAGTTTTCTCAAAGCTACCTGTCCGCCACCCACCACGAGGCATGGCATATTCTCAATATTCGCAAAAAAAGGAAAGTATGGCATCGTCATTCTCCGTATTCTTTTATTACTTCTATAACCTTGCCGAAAGTCTGTGAATCAAGCTCCGACTTTAGTCTGAAAAACAGCTCTTTCGCCGAAACCTCGCAAAGTCTTCTGTCAAGACACTCAAACTGCGGAAGAAAATCATGGAACATAAGCTGCTTTTCAAGCTCGTCAGTTTCCTCTTCTATGATAAGCTTCGACCTCTCCACGCTGTCAAGCTTTTTGAGATTGTTTTCTTTGGCAAGCTCCGTGAAAAAGTCCATGTCTATAAGCCTGGCCCCTGCAAGCTTTTCCACGGCAGGGTCAATATCTCTCGGCACTGCAAGGTCTATAAAAAGCTTGTTTTCATTATCACTGAGCATATCCGCCGTAACAGTGTAGTGGGGGCTTGAAGTCGCCGAAATTATGCAGTCACATTCGCCAATGCGCTCATATCTCTTTTCGTATGGTATAAGCTCAAGCTTTGGATCGTCTGAAATATATTCCAGTGCATTTCTGTGGGAACGTGCCGTCGCAATAACAGTTACGTTCTTGTATGAAAGAAGATTTTTCAAGACCAGCGAACCTATCTCTCCGCTTGCTCCAAGAAGCATCACCCTGACATTATCCTTATAATGTGCCGCTTCCTTAGCCGCAAGAGTAGCCGTGGAAACGGAAGTCTTTGAAAGCTCCGTCTCCGTCTTTATTTTCTTCGCACAAGCGATAGCCCCTTGAAATATCATGTTCACCTCAGAGGAAAGCCCAATGCGTTCCCTTGAAAGATCATATGCACGGCGAACCTGTCCAAGTATCTCGTCCTCACCTATGACCGCTGATTCTATACCGCATGATACGCTGTAAAGCCTTTTTACTGCCGTCTTGTCTGTGAATATCATGACCTTGCGTTTGAGCTTTGCGATCTCCACTCCGCTTTGTTCACAAAGAAGCCTTATGCCCTCCTCAGGTGTTCCGCAAAAGTAAAGCTCCGTCCTGTTGCAGGTGCAAATAAGCACAGGTGAAAGGTCCTTTACGTCAAAAAGCAGCTTTTCACACTGAGCGCTGTCAAATGTGAAAAGGCTGCGAAAGGCTTGTCCGCAAAGCTTGTGATTTACGCTTATGCAGGTGAAATTTTTCATTTTTCTGTGTTATCTCCTGACTTTTCGGGATAAAGTGCGTCATAGTCAAGCTTGGTGAATCTGTGATATGTTATGCCGCCCAAGTCGTCCTGTAAACAGTATCGGCAGCCGTCAGGCTCTCCGTCTGGAAAGTATGCAAGCAGGTCAAATTCATCGTCAGGTGCAGCAGTTATAACAGCGTTCTTATTGTACTTTCTGAATATCTCAGCCGCTCTTTCAAGAGAACACCCCTCTTTTACCGCTCCGATAAACTCCACAAGAAACGGGCTTGCCTCCACCTTTTCGTGGATAGCCCTCACGCTCTCCTCTGATACCGTAACAGCTATCCTGCCGTCCTGAGCAAGCGAAGCCTTGCATGAAAGTATCTCGCTTTTGTATTCGTCTATGGCTTTTATCATTTCCTCAGTCGTAAGCTCGCCCCCTGTTATGGCATTGAGTGAGTCAAGAGGATAAAAAAGCGTCACCGCATTAGGGGTAAACCCAAGCTTTATCTGCGACTCTTTTATAGTATCGGTTATATTCTGTTCAAGCTTTATAAGCTCTGTCATGAAAATTCTCCTTTGTACATAATTCCTATAGGCTTTGTATGCTTTTATAATATCACATATTTCTCATGTTGTCAACCTTGTTTCCTCGCCTATATATTTTTTCAGTGCATTGATATAAAATTCCGTCAGTGGATTAGAAAGTACCTTTTTGTGAGTAACTATGCCAATGCGCATCGACCCCTCCGCTTCAAGGGGAACAGCTACGATATCACTGCCGTTGAGCTTTTCGTCAATAACGCCGCTGCAAATGGTGTAGCCGTTAAGACCGATAAGAAGATTAAAAAGGGTCGCACGGTCACGGACGCGGATATTCTTTGGTCGTTTTATGGTGCTTAGTATCTCCTCCGAGTAGTAGAAAGAGTTGTATTCCCCCTGCTCAAAGGATAAATAAGGGTAGGGGAGCAGGTCGTCAAGGGTCACCGACTTTTTCTGCGCAAGGGGATTTGCAGAGCCTACAAAAACGTGTGGCTTTGCAGAAAATAGCTCCGTGAATTTAAGCTCTTTGGACTTTATCTCCTTTGAAAGCACAGGCTCGTTGAAATCGTTGAGATAGAGTATGCCAAGCTCGCTTTTCATTCTCGCCACGTCCTCGATTATCTCGTGGGTCTGCGTCTCACGAATGCTGAAATCATATTCATCTCCGCCAAACTCTTTTATAAGGTCAACAAAAGCGTTCACCGCAAAGGAGTAATGCTGAGTGGATATGCAAAACTGCCTTTTGCCGTGTTGCTTTCCGCAGTATTTTTCTTCAAGAAGGCTCGCCTGTTCAAGCACCTGCCTTGCATAGCCCAAAAAGACTTCACCCTCTTTTGATACCGTTATGCCCTTGTTTGTGCGTATGAATATAGTGATATTCATTTCCTTTTCAAGCTCACGGATAGCGTTGGTAAGACTAGGCTGAGAAATAAAAAGCGACTGTGCCGCCTCGCTGACAGTACCTTTCTCCGCCGTAGCCACCACATATTTAAGCTGCTGTAAGGTCATATCTCCACCCCTTTTCAGATATATCCTTATTATATAGCGTATTTATGAAATTTTCAAGTGGAAGAACGCTTCCAAACAATATAAAAGATCCGCACAGCGACACTCTTTTGTACGCAATGCGGATCAATTTTCTATCTCATCATCTCTATATCCTCATAAAGCCCCTCTATATCAGCTTTAAGCCGTCTTATCTCATGAAGACGATGTCGGTATTTTTCGCCGATCTCTCTCTGCTCCTCCATAGTCGGCAAAGGTATCTCACACTCTTTCAACCCCTTTGTGTGCAATATCCTTAGTACCTTTCCGCTGCGACAGCCGTCAAGCATAGCCTTTCCCTCTGCCGATGAAAGATAAGCCGCAATATAGTAAGGGTCAGCCTTCTCCTTGTCAAGTCCTATCCTTATCAGCGTGGGTGAAACAAGAAGCTTTCTGTCCCCCATATCGCCTGCACATATCACCTTGAAATTCTTGTCCGTGGTAGAAAGTATCACATCTCCGTCCTTTATGGCATATTTCTCAAAACGCTTGCTGTCATAAACTATCTCAATGCAGTTTTCCGCAATAACGCCGTCGTCAATGTCCACAAGCCTTAGATATTCGCATGGCTTAGTAAACTCATTGTCCGAAATATAGCTCTCCGCCATAAGTCCATGACTTATCTCCTTTATGATATCTCCGAAATTAACTGTATTTACATTCATTTTAGTCACCTCTCTTGATTTCCATACATCTCAGACAATGCCGAGATCTCTTCTTTTACAATATCCACAGCCCTCTTTGGCGAGGTCAGCTTCACAGCTTTTCTGTTAGCTATCGCCCAGCGTACAGCCGTCTGGATATTTGCCCTGAACGTCACGTCATAGATATCGTCATTATCTATGACCTTATTGCAGGTGAACTCATTCCCGAATGTATCAAGCACAAGACTTATGTCTTTCTTTTTTATGTTGATATGTACACGCTCCACAGTCCCGTCAAGCATATACCTGTTAAGATTTTTGTATTGCACAGGCTTTAGATCCCTCGGAACATTGCTAAGCGTCTTTACATCTCTCATAGAGCCGTCCTCTTCGCAGATACTCGCCTTTAGGATCTTGTCTATCCTGAAATGACGAAGATCATCGTAACGAACATCACTTGCAAGGAGATAGTAAAAGCCGTCTGCCATAACGATGCCATAAGGGCTGAGCATAACACGTTGAAGCTTTATACCGCTCTGTGGGTCGCTCTTAGTGAAAAGCTTGCCGTTCTTGTCATAATCGCTTATGGTAACATCAAGCTTCCTGTTGGTGTTCATAGCCTCTTTGATATTTTCTATCACCAAAAAAATGCTCTTGTTGCCATAGTGAAAGGTCTCTCTGAGATTGGCTTCCTTGCTCTTTGTGTTACCCGTAGATAAGATGTTTATCTTTTTTATCAGATCCCTCACATAGTCCGCAGGGAGCATTGGCGAGTATATGATGCTGTCTGCCAGAAACTCATATTCCTCAGCGGTGATGTCAGAGGCGTAGTAAATATCTGTGATGTATTTTTTATCGCTTTTATCATCATCATCGTTGTCATTGTCTGCGATGAAAACATTGCAGCTTTCATCGCCTATTATGCTCTTTAAATGCTGAGCCACCGTCTTGCGGTTAGGCTTTATGCCAAGCTTTTCCTCAAGATAACCGCAGATCTGCTGCTGAGTAAGGGGGTGCTTTTCGTCACTGTGTTCTTTGAGTATCTCAATGATCTTGTGCGAAAGCATATCTGTTTTTGTATATGACATTTTTGCCCTCCTGTTCTGTGATATCTTTCTTTCAATATATCACTTTTGCTTTATTTTGTCAATTGTGTGCCGCTAAGTTTTTGTATCATAAAAGGATACACCACCTGCTTTAGCACCTAACAGGCAGCCTGTGCCCGAAATCCGCCGTCAGCATATTTTTCTCGCCGCCATTTCTGCGGTGTATATCTTGCTCTTATCCATTGTATCAAGTCCTTTCTTTTTGTGTTGCTCTTATCATATCACCCACCATGGGTAAAATTTCGGATATTAAAAACTTCCGCTATGTCCACATTTTTGAACATTCCGGGTGCTATAATGCAGATACAGACGAAAAACAAGAATGAGAAAAGACCACGGAGGCGGATTTTTATGCGTTGTTACAGAGCAAGATGTATACTTGAAGAGTCTATTATCAGAAGAACAAGAGATAATGAAGAAGAGTACGATACATTTTTTGATGAGAAAAACCAGCTTATAAACGAGTTCAATGAAATGGCACGCACCATGTCCAACAGAAACTGTGCCTTTATATCAAGCGCCGTAAAAGATCAGGCGACCATAGGGGTAATGATGACAGACATTGAAGCCGACGTGAAAGCCTATGTAAAGAACTTCTTTTCATTTATAAAGCTTGAGTGCGTGGATATAAGCTTCGAGGAAATAACAGTGGAAACGTTCAAAAGAATGATCCCCAACGGCTATCATGATAATTTCAAGTTCGATGAAGACCTGTTGAATGACTATGAACTGGACGACCTGTTCAGTAACTATAGAAGATCGTACATAAACGAAAATATCACAAAGTCCATTGATAAAAAAGACGCTCTCGCCGTAGCAAAAAAATATCTCTGCTCAGATACCTTTGAGCCTGAGCTTAAGAGAATATTCAGAAAGAACAGCGTCGGTGTAACAAAAGGCATACCGGTACATTATTTGGTCCAAAGCGATAATGCCCATAGGCTTGCCGATACCCTTGTAAGCTCCCTGTATTCAAATAACAGACTAGGCTGTGCAAGATATACCGTTCTCGACCTTTATAATTTATCAGCCCGAAGCTCAGATATCCGTGAACTGTTCCGTGTTTGCAGCGGCTCTACTATCATAATGAATTGTTGTGGTTTAAAGTGTACCAACAGCGATAATTGTACAGCCGATGAAACTATCCCCGATATTATATTTGACCTCATCAATGCCTACAAAAACGAGATACAGTTTATTTTTACCTTTTCAAATGACGGACCTTCTCTCCCTGACGCTGTGGAAGAAAAGCTCGGCGCTATCACATTCGTGAAGCTTGCGGACGATACTGTAGAAAACGAAGATGCACATAAATATCTCAGAAAGCTTTGCAGAGAAGAGAATACCTCCTGCGATAAAGACCTCCTTTCCCTGTGCGCAAAGGATACCCCATATAGAGCAAGCGAGCTTATGGGTATGTACGATACTTGGTATTCAAATGTCCTGAAAACAAAAATCTATCCCCAGTATTCAAACTTCAAAAAGCTCTATGACAGGGAAGAAGCCAAGGAGATAAAAGGCTCTGCCTACAGCGAGCTTCAGGAGCTTATCGGACTTGATTCCGCCAAGAGCGTTATCGAAAAGGCGATAACATATTCAAAGGCGCAGAAAATTTTTGCCGATAAGGGCATGAAAGAAAGCCGAACAGCCATGCATATGGTGTTCACAGGCAACCCCGGCACAGCAAAGACCACAGTTGCAAGGCTGTTTGCAAGAATACTCAAAGAAAATGGCGTGCTTTCTAAAGGCGACCTTATCGAGTGCGGACGTTCCGACCTTGTTGGAAAATATGTTGGCTGGACAGCCGTTCAGGTGAAGAATATGTTCAAGAAAGCTAAAGGCTCAGTGCTTTTTATCGACGAAGCCTATTCCCTTTGCGATGACCGCTCTGGCTCTTATGGCGACGAAGCCATAAACACTATCGTGCAGGAAATGGAGAACAACCGTGACGATATGGTAGTCATTTTCGCAGGCTATCCAAAGGAAATGAACGACTTCCTCGACCGCAACCCTGGCCTGAGATCAAGAATTGCGTTCCATGTCAATTTTGAGGACTATACCGCCGAGGATCTTCTTAGTATCGTCCATCTTATGGCTAAAAACAATGAACATAAGCTTGCCGACGACGTTGATGAAACGCTCCTGCCTTTTCTTGAAAGGGTCTGCAAGAAGCCGAATTTCGGCAACGGCAGATTTGCAAGAAATCTTATAGAGGGAGCACTGTTCGGTCAGGCACTCAGGCTCACAAGACAGAATTTCAGTACCATGACAATGGACGATATCGTGACCCTAAAAGCCCGTGACTTTGACCTCACCGAGGACGATACCCTCGAAGAAGAGCCAAAGCATATAGGCTTTAACAGATAAAGATATGAGTATAGACCAACAGACCGCTATATCCCCGACCTGAACACCGCCAAGTGCTTCAAACGGCATTATGATAACGAAAAGTTTCTTTCCAAAATAAGAAATAAGCTTGTCTATGAAATGTGGCTCTGCGGACATTTCCATTTAGATCGTACTGTGGGCAACGTGAGATTTCTCTATGACGATATCTATGAGATAAAATAAAGCGCAGGCACTATGGAGCATACGCTCTGTAGTGCCTGCTTCCGTCATTTTTGACCCTCACAAAATCAAGCTCATCAAGCCCGAACAGCCTTGTAAGCTCCGCCAACATCTCCTCACTGTTCAGCGCAGGATTAAGATATATCACAGCCTTGCCGCCCTTTATCTCCACTCTGCCCCGAGGATAATAATTGTACTCTTTCCCATGTGTTACGTTTTTCGGCAGTCCCTCCCAGGTCAGCCTGTGATTGAAATTATCCCCCGACTTTGAGTTAAGTCCACTGCCGTCACCAATAACATTTCCCGATTTGTCGCACTCTAACTTCTTTGTATATAATTCACCCTCGATAAGCCAGAATATTCCCTTGTATATCATATTATTCACCTCAATATGATAATACCGTTTCCTATGTCCAAAATTGCACACATAGGTTGAGATATTATAATATCAGTGAAAGGGGCGATACCATGGTAACATCAAAATCAGTTGAAAAGAACAACGAAGAATGGTACAACAAAACCGTGCAGATATTTGAACGCTCATACCGCACAGACGCAAGCTTTGTGATATCTCACATAAAGTCTGCTCAGAAAAAGTTCACCTGCCAAGGCTATCTTATCACAGCCGCAAAAGGGAAGCCCCTCAAAGTCTTTTCGGGCGAGAGTGAAGCCGTAGAAAAGCAGTTGCAAAACAGTAAGATGCCATATTCACAGCTTATCACAGTGCAAAATAACAGGTCCTTGCAAAATGCCTATATAGCCTATACCAAGGATAAACAAAAGCTCACAGAAGCCCTGAACAACAGCGGCTTCACCGCCATAGAAGATGTGGACAGCTTTATGTCAGACTATGATAAAGTAATGATAAGAGTTGCCGAAAACATCTCACAACGGCATTTGTTCGACAGCATAGGACTATGGTAGGGAGGTGACAACATCGTGACGATCCCCTGCGAGCGAAGCCCACCAGATTTGGTGTGCTTGACTAAAAAATCCCCGCCCTTGACTTCCACTTTATGAGTACGGCTGTCTTTAGGAACATTATTAAGTTTGAGATATTGTCATCAATTTGTACGAGTGTAAAGATAATCTTCCATATTTGATATAAGTAACAAACTTCTATTAAATCGTTATCGTCGCTTCTTCATATCTATTGCTATTTTCGGAGCATTCAATTCTGACGGTCAGTTCTGTTCACCTTCTCTACTTTCTGCATAGATTCCTATTTTTAATTGCAGCTCTTGATTTGTATGGCGATCGTATTATTGCTTAAGGATCTAATTTCCAAGTTATTTAATATCGCTTTTCAGTTCACAATAAGCAACTTTTTCATTATTATAAAACATATAAAATCTTTCTCCTTTATTGAAGTCAATATTGCGATCTGATATAGGAATGGATTTTATATTAGCGTCAAAAGACTCTGATGATATAAATTTAACATCTTCTATCGAAACACAAAAAGTATGTGAAATAGGCTTATCATTTATATCTACAAAGCAAATAGGGAAAATTCGTTTTTCTGAAAACAAGGCGCTGTAAAAAAAGCGCAACAAAGCCCGTGGATTCCCTCGATATGGAAGCCCACGGGCTTTAATATATCACAC
>NZ_JBCPGA010000019.1:0-45696 GCF_040914135.1 Ruminococcus sp. RTP21204st1_B2_RTP21204_210225
TTTATTTTATCAGATTTTTGCCTATCTCTCTTTTCTTTTTTCTTAATTTTGTCCAATATCTATTGTAGCACTACACTGATATGTAAACATTTCTCCTTAAACCTATTGTAAACCCGCAAAAAATATGCTATAATAAGTGTGTATACATTATATAATATTACGAAAGAGGTCGAAGAACAATGACAAATTCTTATGAAAGCCCGTTTTGTACCAGATATGCAAGCAAGGAAATGCAGTTTATTTTCTCTGCTGACAAGAAGTTTACTACTTGGAGAAAGCTGTGGGTAGCCCTTGCCCGTGCTGAAATGAAGCTCGGTCTTAATGTTACTCAGGAGCAGGTAGACGAGCTTGAAGCTAACATTGATAATATAGATTATGCCGCTGCCGCTGAGCGTGAAAAGCTTGTTCGTCATGACGTTATGTCACACGTTTATGCTTATGGCCTTGTTTGTCCAAAGGCAGCAGGTATCATTCACCTTGGCGCAACTTCATGCTATGTAGGCGATAACACAGACGTTATCATTATGAGAGATGCACTTAAGGTCGTAAAGAGAAAGCTTGTCAAGGTTATCGACCAGCTTGCAAAGTTTGCCGATAAGTATAAGGCTATGCCTTGCCTTGCTTATACTCACCTCCAGCCTGCACAGCTCACAACAGTGGGCAAAAGAGCTACTCTTTGGTGCAATGAGCTTCTTATGGATCTTGAAGATCTGGATTTCAGACTTGCTAACCTCAAGCTCCTCGGCTCAAAGGGAACTACAGGCACTCAGGCTTCATTTATGGAGCTTTTCCACGGTGATACTGATAAGGTAAAAGAGCTTGAAAAAATGATAGCCGAGGAAATGGGCTTTGACGCTGTCGTTCCGGTTTCAGGTCAGACCTATTCAAGAAAAATGGACTATCAGGTATGCTCAGTTCTTGCAGGTATCGCTCAGTCTGCTATGAAGTTCTCAAACGATATAAGAATTTTGCAGTCATTCAAGGAGATCGAAGAGCCGTTCGAGAAAAATCAGATAGGCTCTTCCGCTATGGCATATAAGAGAAATCCAATGAGAGATGAGAGAATAACATCACTTGCCAGATACGTTATCTGCGACGTTCTCAACCCTGCATTCACAGCAGGTACACAGTGGTTTGAGAGAACTCTCGACGACTCTGCAAACAAGAGAATTTCCGTTGCCGAAGCTTTCCTGGGTGTTGACGCTATACTTAATATCATGCTCAATGTTACAGATCCTGACAACGGCTTGGTAGTATATGACAAGATCATCAGAAGAAGAGTTATGGCAGAGCTTCCTTTCATGGCTACCGAGAACATTATGATGGACGCTGTAGAAAAGGGCGGAAACAGACAGGAACTTCACGAAAGAATAAGAGAATATTCAATGGTAGCAGGCGCAAGAGTTAAGAAAGAGGGACTTGACAATAACCTATGCGAGCTTATCCTTAACGACCCTATGTTCATGATAACAAAGGAAGAAATGGATAAGATAATGAAGCCTGAAAACTTTATCGGCAGATGCCCACAGCAGGTGGACGAGTTTATCGAAAATTGCGTAAAGCCTGTTGTTGAAGCAAACGGCGTGTCTGACGATGTTGCAGAAATAAACGTATAATATCAAAGGATAAAAATTTTTCAGCGGGCTGATAGGTCTTTTCAGATCGTCAAGCCCCTGAATTTTATCTGATAAACATTATGAAGAAAAGCCAAAAAGGGGAGAAAACGTGAGAAACGGTGATAAAAATGGAACTTGAACAATATAAAAGCAGTGCCTTTGAAATATTCGACAGACTTCTCAGAGCCATGAGAAGCCCCGAGGGCTATGTCCACCCACAATCCCTTTTGTGCTGTATAGGTTCTCTTGCAGGCTATTCCTGTCAGCAGGACGTGAGAAAGCTTTTCATGACAGAGGGAGTTCAAGAGGAGGACGTTTTCACAGTGTTCACTGATAAGTCGGGCAGAAAGTATTTCTACGGCGATATCATTGACGAAAAGCTTGTGGGCAATAACTACTCAGTGTGGTCTTTTACCGCAGGAGTGCTAAAAAAATATAACGAGCCTTTTACGGACGTTGGGGAAATGCTACGCTACACTGCCGCAAACGCAGGGGGCGCAAGCTTTGGCAAAATAAGAAATTGTACCACAGGCGAAACTGTCCAAAGCTATATAAAGCTTCTTTGGCAACCGCTTCTGCCTATAGCGCAGAAGTCAGCAGGCAGGGGAGAGCTTCACATAGTTTTCGGACTTTGCATACAAAAAGCCATGATGACCTGCAAAAGCGCAGTTTCGCTTTCAGAGTGCGCAAGGATAATAATGGAAAGCGCCTTGACAGGGGCAAGGGTGGACTTCAAGGACTTGTAAGGTAAACAAAATAAAAAAATAGGGAGAAACTTAATATGAAAAATAGCAGAAAAACAGCCGTATTGCTGGCGGCATTGCTGTCAGTGTCACTTTGCGCCTGCGGACCTGTTGAGGAAGCCGCAGATAGCGTTTCAGAAACGAAAGATACTACTGCGGAAGCGGTGTCAGATACGCCCGACAGTGTGGAGGAAAGTTCGCAGACGGATGACAGTTCGCAGGTGGAAATAATTCGTGACCCTGAGCTTGTTTGTGACCTTAGCGAAATACCATATACAGCCAAATGCACCATAGAGGGCAATTTTGGTGCAGAGGCAATGCTTTCTGATTATTATGGTATAAACGCAATGATAAATTCTGACGAGCCGCTCCTTAGTATACCTGTCAAGTATACTGATGCTGATTTCGGGGGTGGGGTCATTCGTTTTGAGTTTAGCGACAAAATAAGCGACGAGCAGAAAGCCAGTGCAGTTATAATGCAGTTTGACGAGGATAGCACGTTCACGAAACTTGAAAGTTTCGTTGACGAAAATGGCATTTCTGCGAATATCACCACGGGTGGCGTTTACATGGTCATAGACAGCTATGTTTATGATATGTTTAACGGAGAGTCGGTGGATATAGACCGTTATGATATTGAAAACGGTTTGACCATAGAACTTTCGGATTTTTCTGCCGCTTTAGAGTTGCCTGAGATAGGTGGATTTTCTGCCGCAAAGTTGGAAAAGCATGAGATAACCACAGATGATTTTGACGGCACGAGAGATGTGAAGATTGTCTATGCAAATCTTATTGACGGCAAAGTGGACGAAAAATATGACGGGTTAAATCTGTCATTGTCTTATTATCAGCGGCTTGACAAGACCACGGTCGATGATATGCTAGATATGTATGCAAAGTCGGCTGATATCAGCTCTGATGATAATGTTTGGCTTGATTATCGGGGACTTGACCTTGGCAATGGCAAGCGTGGCTGTGTTATTGCGGCTCTGGGTGAGGATCAAAGTGTGAACGTTCAGGGCATATATGAGTTTTCTGACAGTGAATATATACAATATAATGTGGTGATACCACTAAAGTATGTTTCAATGGGAGAAGATATTTTCGATTCAGCTATGAGTTTTCGCTATGCAGAATAAACGCATTTATAATGTTGAGGCGGTCTTAGGAGGCTGCTGTTTTAAACGCTTTTTGAAAAGCTTTTTATATTGGTAAAAATTTTGCGGTCGTTACCGCATTGAAAGGATTTGATTTGATTGAAGATCGAAACACAATGTTTACACGAGGGCTATACGCCTAAAAACGGAGAGCCGAGAGTAGTGCCTATCGTACAAAGTACAACCTATGTCTATGACTCCTCAAGAGAGATAGCCGAGGTCTTTGACGACCCTACCAAGAGCCTTATCTACTCACGCTTTGAAAACCCTACCACAGACGCAGTTGAAAAGAAAATTGCCGCTCTCGAGGGTGGTGCAGCCGCAATGTGTACATCAAGCGGACAGGCTGCCACACTTTGCTCTATCCTGAACATCTGTCAGGCAGGGGACAGCTTTATAGCTTCCACTTCTATCTATGGCGGCACCATAAACCTTTTCAGCATAACAATGAAAAGACTTGGCATAGAGTGTATCTATGTTGACCCAGACGCTACAGATGATGAGATACAGGCGGCATTCAAGGATAATACAAAGCTTGTTTTCGGAGAAACTATCGCAAACCCTGCGCTGACAGTTTTCGATATCGAGCGTTTTGCAAATATCGCCCATAAGAATGGCGTTCCTCTTATCGTTGATAATACTTTTGCTACTCCATACCTTTGCAGACCTATCGAGTGGGGCGCAGATATCGTTATCCATTCTACATCAAAGTATATGGACGGCCACGCAGTTCAGGTTGGCGGCGTTATCGTTGACAGCGGCAAGTTCGATTGGACGGGCGGAAAGTTCCCTTGCATGACCGAGCCTGACGAAAGCTATCACGGCACTATCTACACCGAGAAATATTCTTTTGCACCTTATATCGTAAAAGCAAGAATGCAGCTTATGAGAGATTTCGGCTGCTATCCTGCTGCAAATTCCTCGTTCCTGCTCAATCTGGGACTTGAAACTCTCCCTGTAAGAATGAAGCAGTATTGCGAGAATGCGCTCACAGTGGCAAAATTCCTCGAAAGCAATGACAAGGTAGAGTCCGTTGCATATCCTGGACTTGAAAGCGATAAGTACCATAAGCTTGCTGAAAAGTATCTCCCTCTTGGCACAGCAGGCGTTATCTCGTTCGTTATCAAGGGCGGAAGAGATACAGCGGCAAAGTTCATGGACAGCCTTAAGCTTGCTTCCAACGAAGTTCACGTTGCCGATATCCGTACTTGTATCCTCCACCCAGCCTCCGCAACACACAGACAGCTTTCAGACGAACAGCTCGTTGCCGCAGGCATAAACGGCGGAATGATAAGACTTTCCGTAGGTCTTGAAAATGTCGAGGATATCATAGACGATCTGAAGCAGGGCTTTGCGGCTATCTAAAATCCACCGAAAGGAGAACAGCTTATGGCTTTGGAAAACAAACTTGGTATAACCGACTCTGCGACCCTTGCCAGAACAGAAGAAAAGCTAAGCAAGGAAAAGGCTGTTAAGCTGTTTGAACATGGCATTTTAGATAATCAGGAAGCAGGCAGTTTTCAGGCTCTCGCAGAGATACACAAATATCTTTTTGAGGATATCTATGATTTCGCAGGGAAAATAAGAACTGTGAATATTGCCAAAGGCGGCTTTCGATTTGCCCCTGTTATGTATCTTGAAAGCTCCCTTGAAAATATCGAAAAAATGCCACAAGGCGACTTTGACAGCATAGTTGAAAAGTATGTTGAAATGAATATCGCCCACCCATTCAGAGAGGGCAATGGCAGGTCAATGCGCATATGGCTGGATATAATGTTCAGAAAAGAGCTTTCTATGGCGGTAGATTGGAGCAGGATAGACAAGGAGGATTATCTCCTTGCCATGGAACGAAGCCCCATTCGTGATATCGAAATAAAGCACCTGCTTAAAAACGCCCTCACAGCGGATATAAATGACCGAGAGCTGTTTATGAAGGGCATAGACCAAAGCTATTATTATGAGGGTTATAACAGCTACAGCATTGATGACCTGAGATAAAAAAATCAAGGACGGATATTTCCTGCGAAATACCCGTCCTTTTTATATGCCTATCCATTCTCAGGGAGCGTAACAATAAAATTTGTACCCTTTCCGTATTGTGATTCTACACGGATATTGCCATTGCACAGCTCCACGATACGCTTAACAAGGGGCAAACCAAGTCCGTTTCCATCTGAAGCGTGCGCCCTGTCCCCTTGATAAAAACGCTCGAAAATGTGTGATATGGTCTGCTGATCCATGCCAATGCCACGGTCAGTTATCTCAGCCGTTATCACATCACCCTCTTTGAAAAGCTTTACTCTGATAGAGCTTCCCTCCGGGGAGAATTTTATGGCGTTGCCTATTATGTTCACCCATACCTGCGAAAGCATTTCCGCATTGGTGGTGTATTGTATCTCCTGCATATCAATGTCAAAGCTTATGTCCTTAGCCGTCCATTGCTTTTCCAGAAGAAGTATGCAGTTTCTTATCTGCTCGTCAAGGGAAAAGCTTGTCTTGTCAGTGATGATCTGCTGATTTTCAAGCTTTGAAAGCATAAGAATGTTCGATGAAAGATTGGTCAAACGCTTTGATTCGCTGATGATAATGTCAATGTATTCCTGCTTTTTCTCTTCTGACAGATTTTCTTTTTTTAGCTGTTTCGCAAAGCCTTGGATAGAAACGATAGGCGTTTTGAACTCGTGGGAGAAGCTGTTGATAAAATTCTCCCTGAACATCTCGATACCCCCAAGCTCCTGCGCCATTTTGTTGTAGCTTTCTATAAGCTCGTCTATCTCGCCGTTAAAACCTGTTACCTCTAACCTTTGAGAGAAATCTCCCTTTTCTACCCTGTGCATTGCCTTTTTTACCTCACGCACAGGTCTTACTATCTTGCTTGCTACAGCGGCAGAAATGCAAGTGCCGATTATTACAGATACCACAAGTCCCACAATAAGGAAAACAAAAGGCATTTGCAAAGGAGATAGAAAATGCAGGCATCTTTTTATGCCTATCATTATAAATCCCGTAAGAAGCCCTGCCCATATCATTATCATAAATACCGCCGAAACTATGCTGGCGTTCATGGTGTAATTTCGCCTGCGCTCTGAGCGAAGAGCAGAGATAAGATGTTTTTTCATGAGCCTATCCTTTCAGCTTGACTGCCTTGTAGCCAAGCCCTCTCACTGTCATTATCTCAAAATCGTGGTTATTCTTCAAATGCTCTCTTATGCGGTTTATGTGTACGTCCACAGTGCGCTCGTCAGTGTCTGAGGTCATATCCCAAAGCTCGTCCATAAGCTGACGGCGGGTGAATATCTTGTCGGGATAGGAAAGAAGCTTGTAAAGAAGCATGAACTCTTTCGGTGGAAGCTCCCTTATGCCCTCAGGGGTCTTGATAGTCAGTGCGTCATAGTCGAGAGTGGTGTCGCCCACCGTTATCTTGTGGTCGCTCACTATCTGTGAACGTCGCAAAAGTGCCTGAATGCGCAGAAGCATTTCCTCCTCGTCCACAGGCTTTACCATGTAATCGTCCGTACCTTTTATAAAGCCCTGCTTTTTGTCAAAAGCCGTTTCCTTAGCCGTCACCATTAATATAGGCGTCTGAAACCCAGCCTTGCGGATAGTTTCGCAAAGCTCCAAACCGTCCATACGAGGCATCATAACGTCCATTATAATAAGGTCAACGTGTTTTTCGTCCATTATTTCGAGAGCCTCTATACCGTCACGAGCCTCGATAGGTGTGTAGCCGTTGTCGCTAAGCACATCACAGGTCAGTTTGCGAGTGTTAGTGTCGTCCTCCACCACAAGTATGTGAAACATTTTTACTCCTCCGTTCACTTTGCATTTTTTTATTATATCACCGTTTTATTAACGTGATATTAACGATGTCAAGACACATTTAGTTCAAAATTTCATGTTGATCCTGCACAATTTAAGGGGTATTGCCTTGTGCAAACAAATGATTTATATTTTAATTTGGCAACATTTCTGCAATTGTTGCATTTTTTATGCAACAAAGCACCCCATTTTCGGGATAAGTATAGGGGTATTATCCCAAATTGAATATCCTGCAAGGTAGCAGTGTATGAGGAAACATTTTGTCAACGTGAGTTAGGTGAACACGATGAGAGGTTCTGATCGCACAGAAAAGCACTTCCTGCACCTTGTTTGAAGCTTGAAAACTGAATAAAAATCGTACAAAACCACAAAATTACGGCAACAAATCTGTAGGGGCGAACAGCGTTCGCCCGTCGAAGAAACAAGTTCACGATTACAACCATTGTAGGACAGAACAAAAAAACTATCCTATCACGCTTGTAGGGGCTTGGCGAAATTTCTGTTCGCAAGCTCACAGAAATGCGACAGCCCGCTCGAAGTGACGAGGTTTGAATTTACCATAAAGTCATGAAGATGTACAAAGACGTGCGAGGGGGTCGGGACGTCGGATTTCTGCAAAGCAGAAATTGTGCCGTTCCCCTACAATTCTGAAATTATAACAAATTCTGAACACGGGCGAACGCTGTTCGCCCCTACAGTTATTTGGGCAAGTCCTACCTCCGCAAAATCGCTCCGCTCTTTGCGTATCTACATTGCGCTTAGGGCTAGAAAGGCGGTGCAGATTTAATTCTCCGATATCACTTTTATCTGATATTTGACTTCTATATGCTTTTGATACTACAATCTGCACCTTGTCGGCTTGCGCCGAATGAGGCTCTGCCTCATACTCCGACAGGGCTTTGCCCTGTACCCACAAGCCCTCTAGCGCCGGGCTTGAGCGTGCGCTTTATCTCTTGCTTCGCTCGGTACTTTATTTTTACTTTATGCTTGCAATTTACTTTGGTCTGCTATGCTCATTCCTCATTCCTCACTCCTCACTTAAATCCCCCCTCCGACAATTTTTTTACCCAAAACTGTGTTATGTTTAAACTGAGTTTATAAAACCCTATTATAATATCTTTACAATAACAAAAATAGGAGAAAATATATGCTTAGTTTAAAGGACATAAAAAAAGATTATGTCGTTGGTGATTCCACTGTTTCTGCCCTTAAAGGCGTTAGCATTGATTTTCGTGAGAATGAGTTCGTTTCTATCCTCGGCCCGTCAGGCTGCGGTAAAACCACTCTTTTGAACATTATCGGCGGCCTTGACAGATATACCAGCGGTGACCTTAACATTAACGGCAAATCTACCAAGGATTTCAAGGATTGCGACTGGGATTCCTACAGAAACCATTCTATAGGTTTTGTGTTCCAGAGCTATAACCTTATACCGCACCAGACAGTGCTTTCAAACGTTGAGCTTGCTTTGACCCTCTCAGGTGTTTCAAAGTCAGAAAGACGTGAAAGAGCCGTCAAGGCTCTCGAGCAGGTGGGTCTTGGCGACCAGCTCCACAAAAAGCCTAATCAGATGTCAGGCGGTCAGATGCAGAGAGTTGCCATTGCGAGAGCCTTGGTGAATGAGCCTGATATTCTGCTTGCAGACGAACCTACAGGTGCGCTTGATACTGAAACAAGCGTGCAGATAATGGAGCTTTTGAAGAGCATTTCAAAGGACAAGCTTATTATAATGGTAACGCACAATCCTGAGCTTGCAATGAAATATTCTTCAAGGATAATCAAACTTCTTGACGGAAAGGTCATAGACGATTCCGACCCTCTTGACAAGAATGTTGTGGAGCCTATCAAAAAGCCTGAAAAAGAGCCTACAAAGGCTGACAAAAAGGCGGCGAAGAAAGAACGCAAAAAGCTTAAAACTTCCATGAACTTCCTTACTGCGCTGTCTTTGAGCCGAAACAATCTTATGACAAAAAAGGCAAGAACGCTTCTTACCTCTTTTGCAGGCTCTATTGGTATAATCGGTATCGCACTTATTCTTTCTATCTCAAACGGCGTTCAGCTTTATATAGATCAGGTGCAGTCTGATACCCTTTCAAGCTATCCGCTTCAGATAACAAAGACCACCGCAAGTATAGGCGAGATAATGAACACCATGGCGAAAAACCATGAGGGGTCGGGAAAGCATGACATGGACAAGGTCTATTCTCAGAATGCCATGGGCGAGATGATAAACACTCTCATGGAAGAAACAAAGGTCAACAATCTGGAGAAGTTCAAGAAATATCTTGACGATAACAGCGACCTGAAGGACCTTACAAGCGACGTTCAGTACACATACGCCACTACACTTAACGTTTTTACGGAGAGCGACAGCGGTGTAATGCAGGTCAATCCGTCAACGCTTCTTGAAGATATGGGATATATGTCCTCAACTCAGATGGAAGCAATGTCCATGAGTGGCTCAATGGGTGGCATGATGGGCATGGGTACTGACGTATGGAGCGAAATGATAGATAATGAGGAGCTTATCGACAAGCAGTATGACGTTATCGCAGGACGTTTGCCTGAAAAGTATAACGAAGTTGTGCTTGTAGTCGATAAGAACAACGAGATAAACGACTATGTGCTTTATTCTCTCGGACTTCTCGACCCAAGCTCACTTAACGGCATAGTAAGACGTGCCATGGCAGGAGAGGATATATCCGTTGACAGCGAACAGCACGTTTACACCTATAATGAGCTTCTTGACCTGAAATTCAAGGTCGTTCCTACACCTGATTTCTATAAGAAAAAAGACGGTGTGTGGGAAGATATGACAGGCGATGAGAGCTACATGAAAAAGGCTGTTGCAAACGGCACAGAAATAAGTGTAGTCGGTATCCTGCGACCTGATGAGGACGCTTCCTCTGCTTCCATAAGCGGTGCGATAGGCTATCGTCATGACCTTATGACATATCTTATCGACGAAGTAGATAACAGCGAGATAGTAAAAGAGCAGATAGCAAACCCTGACATAGATGTTTTCACAGGACTTAAGTTCAAAACGGACGAGAATGCGGCAGATACAGACAGCAGTTCAGAAACCGTTTCCGACAGCACAGCCGATACAGAAAGCAAGGCTGACGAAACAGCAGACAGCTCCGACACAGATAAGAAGGCTGGTTTGGTTGCAGGCGACAGCTCTATGGAGATACCTGAGGGAATGACCGAGGAGCAGTATAAGGCTCTTATGGAGCAGAGCGGTGCTTCCGATACAGGCGAGCTTGCAGATATGGGCATGAATGCCATGGGTTCAATGGATATGTCAGCAATTCAGGGCGGTGATATGTCATCGCTTACCGAAACTCAGAAGAAGTATATAGCTTCACTTTCTGACGAGCAACTGGAGCTTATGAAGCAAATGCTCAAAGAACAGTCCGACACAAATGCGGATCAGCTTGCAAACAGCGGAAAATATTCCACTTCAAACTATGACAACAACATGAAAACTCTTGGTTATTCAGTTGTTGAAGACCCTGACAGCATAAATATCTATCCTGTGGACTTTGCTTCAAAGGAAAAGATAATAGATATTATCGACGATTATAACGACAGTGTTGGCGAAGAGGACAAGATAGAATACACAGATTATGTTGGTCTTATGATGAGTTCTATCACCTCTATCATAAACGCTATCAGCTACGTTCTTATCGCATTTGTTGCAATTTCACTTGTCGTATCATCTATCATGATAGGCATTATAACCTACATCTCAGTTTTGGAAAGAACAAAGGAGATAGGTATTCTGAGAAGTATAGGTGCTTCAAAGAGGGATATATCAAGAGTGTTCAATGCCGAAACAGTTATCGTGGGATTTGTGGCAGGTGCATTGGGAATAATTATCTCCTATCTGCTCACAATACCGATAAACATGATAATCGCACATCTTACAGACGTGCCGATAAGAGCTTCAATACCTGTCAGTGCGGCAGTTATACTCATTGCGATAAGCGTTTGCCTGACGCTTATCGCAGGTCTGTTCCCGTCAAGAGTGGCGGCAAAGAAAGACCCTGTTATCGCACTGAGAACAGAATAGTTTATTTTAGATCTCAAGGAGGTAATCACTATGAAAAAGCTTACAGCAGAAAAAATTGACAACATCATGGGTGCAATGAGTTGTATCGTAACAGGTTTTTGTCTTATGGCTCTCATTATGATGGGACATTGCTGATTTCCTGACATTTCCACAACAAATTCCTATATAAGCTCTGCCCGTCATACCATTTTGGTTGGCGGGCAGTAGTTTTCTTGTGAATTGGTGCGGTATGGCTTAGAATATTCTATAAACCGTCACAAATTTTACACAATAATAGGTTATTATATAAGCAAAGAATATGAATTAAGGCAGCAACACACAAGCATTGTATGCAAAGCAAATAGGTGTTCTTTGTGCGGTGTTGCCTGAATAGGAGGGAATGACTATGGCAAAAATTCTTGTAGTCGATGACGAAATTAAAATAAGAGAGATAATCAAAGAGTATGCCGAGTTTGAGGGATATGAAGTAGCTCAGGCTGAGGACGGTATGCAGGCTGTGGAAATGGTGAAAAATCAGGATTTCGATATCATCATAATGGACGTTATGATGCCGAAGCTTGACGGCTATTCAGCTTGCAAGGAGATAAGAAAAATAAAGCAGATACCTGTTATAATGCTTTCCGCAAGGGGCGAGGAGTATGACAAGCTTTTCGGCTTTGAGATAGGCGTTGACGATTATGTAGTAAAACCGTTCTCGCCAAAGGAGCTTATGGCAAGGATAAGGGCGGTGCTTAACCGCGCGTCAGCTTCTCAGCGCACTGAGGACGTTATAAGATACGAGGGATTAGAGATAAACTTTACAGCCCGTGAGGTAAAGATAGACGGGGAGAAGGTTTCCATGACTCCGAAAGAGTATGACCTGCTTTTCTATCTGGTGAAGAACATGAACATTGCGCTTTCAAGAGAGAAGCTTCTTGAAGAGGTATGGGGCTTTGATTTTTACGGTGACGACAGAACTGTGGACACTCACATAAAAATGCTGAGAAACAGCCTTGGAAAATACCGCAATCTTATTGTTACTCTGAGAGGAATGGGATATAAGTTTGAAAAGATCCAGTAAGCTTGCAGAAGTCAAGGAAAAAGTCAGCAATAAGACAGCGGAGATAAAGGCGAAAAGAAGTCTGCGGTCATATGTGTGGATGTATTTTATCTTCTTCACGGCTTTTATTCTTATTCTTATTTGGCTTTTTCAGTATTTTTTCTTGGAAAGATATTATCAGTCGGCGAAGATAAGAGATATCACAGACGCTGCAAATCAGATAATCCAAGCATATGGCACTGACCAGCAGGAGGTAACGAACCGCTCGCTGGCTTTTGACAACAGCCTTTGCATTGTTATAACGGACGAAATGGGCAATCCTCTTGTGATGGAAAACAACATGGGAGCATATTCGCATCTTAACAAGGTCATAAACAAGGGCTATGGCATCGGACTTTTCAAGATGATATCTAAGCTAAAGCAGTCGGACGATAACTACATCACGAAAATTGCTCAGAATGAGAATTTCAAGAGCAAGGAGATATTTTACTGCACGTCTATCTACACTGATGATTCGGATAAGCAGGCGTATCTTTTCATTGAAAGCTCAATAGAGCCGATAGATTCCACTGTAAGCATTATAAGAGAACAGCTCATTTATATCACTATCATACTTTTTGAGCTTGCTTTTATTGTGACCATGTATATCTCAAAGCGACTTTCAAAGCCTATCGTTGACATTACGAACACGGCGAAGAAATTCGGTGAAGGGGATTATACGGTGGAGTTCAATGGTCATGGCTATTGTGAGATAGAGGAGCTTTCCACGGTGCTTAACAATGCCAAGGACGAGATACAAAAGGTATCGGAGCTTAGGAAAGACCTTATTGCGAACATATCTCACGACCTGAGAACACCGCTCACTATGGTAAAGGCTTATGCGGAAATGATAAGGGACTTGTCGGGGGATAATCCTGTGAAGAGGCAGGAGCATATCCAAGTCATTATCGACGAGGCTGACAGGCTTTCAAGTCTGGTAAATAATCTGCTGGAGCTTTCAAAGCTGGAGTCGGGCAATGCGGAGCTTAAACTCACGGACTTCTCTATTGTTGACAAGCTCAATGACTGCATGACTCGATATCAGATACTCATAGAGCAAAATGGTTATGATATCAAGTATATCCCAGATGAGGACAGAGTGATAACGGCGGATATTGCAAAGCTTGATCAGGTAATTTACAACTTTATAAACAACGCTATAAACTACACGGGTGACAATAAGGTCATTCGTATCAAGCAGATAAACAAGGCTGATGTGGTTCGTATTGAAGTAACAGACAACGGAAAGGGCATTTCTAAGGAACTTCTGCCGAAGATATTTGACAGATACTACCGTGACGCAAAGGTAAAGCGTGACGTGGTAGGCACAGGACTTGGACTTTCCATTTGTCAGGAGATACTCAAAGCCCACGGCTTTGCATACGGCGTTCAATCGGAGGAGGGCAAAGGCTCGACCTTCTGGTTTGAAGCAAAGATCGCAAAGCAGGAGAGCAAGACTGTTCAGAAAATGGAGAGCAGGCTTTCGCTCAGCGGGCTGGAGGAAAAATAGAGTAAAATATAAGAGTGCATTATCTGAGGTGGTAATGCACTCTTTTTTTATTATATCAGCGTCTGCCATGGTGAAATAACAAAGTTGGGTTTATAAATAATGATCCATGAGCGGCAATAAAAAAACCGCCTTACATAAAGTAAAGCGGATCGGGTGCAGGGGCACGCCCCTGAATTTGTAAAAGTGACACACAAATTATCACAGCGGTGACTTTGTGTGTTTACAAAAACACTTGATGGGAAATGCCCGCCACGGCGAAACAATGGTTGGGTTTTAGATAAAATTGATGAGCGGCAATAAAAAATCCGCCTTACATAAAGTAAAGCGGATTGGGTGCAGGGGCACGCCCCTGCTGGTGGAGGTGAGGAGAATCGAACTCCTGTCCGAAAGCCTATCCCCACGAACTTCTACGAGTGTATTCTGTTATTGCGGAAAACTCCCGTTCCCTTGCACAAAGGCAAACAGACACGCCTGTGTGTTTGGTAGGCTGTGATACATCACAAGGCTACAGCCATCGCTTTGTAACGTTCACCACTGATCGACGCCTTTACCAAAGCCGTGGTACTCTAAGGCAAGACGAGCGCTGACTTAAGCAGCAGCTAATTCAAAATTATCGTTGTCGTCTAATTTTAAAACGTACGCCGTTTAAAGAGTGTGCGCTCCTCTACTCGCTTATCGTGCTTCAAAACCCCCGTCGAAACCTTTACACCCCCAGGTTAGTTTCGCTCTTTCATGGCACGCTCTATGTCACGCTGTGCGGCTTTCTTTGCCATGTCGTCACGCTTGTCATAAAGCTTTTTACCCTTGCAAAGCCCAAGTGCAAGCTTGACTTTGCTGCCTTTGAAATATAGCGACATCGGGATAAGCGTAAGACCCTCCTGCTGTACCTTTCCGAACAGCCTCAGTATCTCACGTTTGTGGAGCAGCAGCTTTCTCTCCCGGCGTGGATCACGGTTGAAAATATTGCCGTGTTCATAAGGGGATATGTGCATACCCTTGACCCACATCTCTCCGTCCTCGATAGAACACCAACTGTCTTTCAGATTGACGCCGCCATTCCTTATAGACTTGACCTCTGTTCCCACAAGCTCGATACCACACTCTATCTGCTCAAGCACGAAATAATCGTGACGTGCCTTTCGGTTGTCGGCAATCTGCTTTGTGCCTTTTTTGTCTATCGCCATACTGCTCACCTCCCGTGGAATATTATTATAACACCATTTCATGCCTTTGTCAACAGGCAAAGAGTTCAAAAAATTGTACAAATGGTCGTAATGTTTAGATTTTTACACATCTCTGTGTGTGCTTATGTGCAAATTCTAGTATTGAAATAGCTTTGATGGTGTGATATAATATTAGGTGTGAGAAATAGTTATTTTAAAGATGAGAGAAGATCTGGTATGAAAAATAAGAAAATAGATATGTTAAACGGCCCGCTTGTGGGCAAGATCGTTATTTTTGCACTGCCCCTTGCATTGTCAAGTATTTTGCAGCAGCTTTTTAACTCCGCTGACCTTGCGGTGGTGGGCAGATTTGACAGCGACAAAGCCATGGCGGCGGTTGGAAGCAATTCTTCATTGGTGAACCTTATTGTAAGCCTTTTTCTGGGGCTTTCTGTCGGTGCAAACGTTGTGGTGGCCAGGCTTATAGGTCAGGGAAAAAAAGATAAGGCAAACGAGGCTGTACATACGGTGGTGCTTTTGGCGGTCATAAGCGGATTTATCATACTGGGTGTAGGCGAGATACTTGCACCGATACTCCTTGGTATGATGAATGTGCCTGACGATGTTTTAAAGCTTGCAACGCTGTATCTCAGGATATTCTTCTTTGCAATGCCTTTTATAGAGATATATGACTTTGGTTCGGCAGTGCTTAGGAGCAAGGGCGACAGCACCCGACCTCTTTACGCTCTTATCACCGCAGGCGTTATAAATGTTATTCTGAACCTTGTGTTTGTGATCGTGTTCAAAATGGGTGTGGCAGGCGTTGCAACGGCAACTGTTATATCAAACTTTTTCAGTGCCTGCATGATACTTTACTTTCTTACCCACGAGGAGGAGATGCTAAGACTTGATTTCAGAAAGCTCAGGATACGCTGGAAATATCTCCTCGGTATCATAAAGATAGGCTTGCCGGCTGGTTTGCAGAGCATGGTTTTCTCACTGTCAAACGTTGTGATACAGGCGGCGATAAACAGCTTCGGTTCAGACGGTATCGCTGGAAGCACAGCGGAACAGAATTTTGAGTTCATGGCATATTTTGTGATAAACGCTTTCGCTCAGACTGCGACCACCTTTACAAGTCAGAATTTTGCGGCTCAGGATAAGGAACGCTGTAAAAAGATATACAGGCTTTGCACCTTTATCGGGCTTGCAAGCTGTCTTGGGCTGAGTATGATATTCCTTATTGGCAGACACCTTTTTATACAGATCTTCTCAACGGACGAGAACGTTATACACTACGCAATGATAAGAATGTGGTCAGTTTGCCTGTTGGAGCTTCTTACGGGCGTTTACGAAATATCGGGCGGCTGTCTTAGGGGAATGGGTCACTCTATGACACCTGCGGTCATAACTGTGCTTGGCACCTGCGTGTTCAGGCTTGTGTGGGTGAACACGATTTATGCGGCTCACAGAAGCTATCTTATGCTTATGATAGTTTACCCTGTTTCCTGGGTGATAACAGGCACTGCGGTAACAGTGGCTTACTTTATCACAAGGCGCAAAGAGTTTGCACAGATAGGTAAACGCAGGGCGGATATTATTTGATAGACAGGCGACAATTCGGATAGACGTGGGAAGGGGCAAACGCTGTTCGCCTCTACAAAAAAAGATAAATCTGCACTCTGAAAGCTTTAGGATTTTCGGAGTGCAGATTTTTTTGAAAAAAGTCGCAACTGTCCAAAAAAAGTTACCACAAATGGTTTTTAGTGTGATATAATACATACATCAGGAACGAACAAAGACTTCTGCACACTCCTTCTAAGTTGTTTAAATTGTGTTTTATTTGTTATCTTATGTTTACTATTGACTCCTTTGTTTTATTTGTTTTTTTCATAATACCCCCTTTACTGTGTTCCTGAGAGCAGAAGTCATTTTTTTACCGCAGTTCTTTTTGAACTGCGGTATCTTTTTTTATGTGTTACATAAGCTTATAAAAATTGGCGTCATGCTTTTGATACAAAGCCTTTTCGCAGAAGTGGGATAAGTATTCCGCCAATGGAGTTGCCAAGGGACATTATAATAAGGTAGCCAAAGGCTTTAATGCTCCATAAATCTGCTATGGTAAAGAAATACATATTAGCGACGCAGTGTTCAAAGCCGCTGAGGATAAAGACCACAACGGGGAGAAATATTGCAAGTATCTGTCCCACAGGGTTTTGGATAGTTTTATAGCCGTCTGCGGCAACGAACATAAGTATTCCGCAGAAAAATGATAGGATAAAAACGCTTGTGATATTATCCCCAAGCTTTATATTGCAAAGCTCTGTGGCTTTGTCGCTTATGATGGATATGCGTGTTTGGGTAATAAGCAGGACGGAGAGGACGGCTCCTGCAAAATTGCCGATCCATATTATGCCAAGCTCACCGAGATAAGAGGGTTTGTTTTCAACTGCGTAGCCGACTTTTCCTGTGAAGAGATTAAAGCCGAAAGACAGTATCACGAAAAGTCCTATGCCGAAAAGAAGCGCTCCCAAATATTTGTTAGGGCAGGAAAGATAGACTGTTCCGCCTATGGCTATCGCCACGCCTGTGAGCAAAGAACGCAGAAATATGTCGATAATTTTCTTCATGTAAATTCTCCTATAACTTTTTTGTGACAAAGCACTGTGTTATTATACTATATTATAATGGCTGTTTCAACAAAAAAAGTGGCATTGTTTACACTTATTTTGATTTTTGTTTCCAAGTAAGCCATGGGCAACATGAGTTTTGCGACATATTTCTTGCGACATAGGAGATATGCGATGTGAAGAATAGTCAGAACAGATCCAGCATACTGTCAAGATAAATTTGCTCTCTGACCTTTAGCTGATGTTCGGGTCTTGTCATATAGTAGAGCAGAAATTCAAGTATCAGGGCGCTTCCAAGGCTTCTGCCCTCTATTTTGAAGTTTGAAAAGCCCATTGGGAGATAGGTATTTTGGATATCTTCTATGCCGATAAAGGCGGGGCTTTCCATGGCTTTTGAAAAGCGGTAGCCCTCTGAGGCATTGGGTGCTTTGCAAACATGGTCGGGGCAGTTTTCACCGAGATTTTTGCGGCTGACGTTTTCATAGCAGTTTTTTCGGTCTGCACAGCCTACATAACAGCACTCGTTGCAAAGAAACTCAACCTTGTTTTTCTGCTCAGTGGTGAGATCGGAGAGTTTATCCAGGGCTTTGTTTAGGCGAAAGTCGGGGACTACATAGGAAAAATCGTCATTATCAAGCTCGTTTACAAGCTGAGAAAACTCGGTAAGGACTTTTGTGGTAGAGGACACAAAATAGAGGTGGGGATAATTCTCTTTCAGATATGAAAGAAGCAGGTCGGAGCATATTATCATGCCATTTTGTGGAGGCGGGCTTTGGGAAAACAGCCTGCAAAGGTCGTTGCACTTTTTGTCTGAAAGGTGTTCTTCTCTTAGCAGGGAATTGCTGAAGGTCAGCCGTGAGGAGATGTTATATTCTTTCATAAGGTCGAGGACTTCTCGTGGAGAATGTTCGCCGAAGCCTGCTCGTCCGCCGCCCCATATACAGTCGGCAGGTGCGCCATAGACAGAGCCTATTTCGCACCAGTCATAGAAATAATCTCTATGCTCACGGAATATGGGCAGGAAAGCGGTGTAAAGGTCATAAAACTCGAAAAGCCCCGGCAGGTGGTAATATGCTTTATTGGTCATGTGGGGTCACCTCTTTTTTTATCATTATAGCATGGCGGGGGTGGGAAGTCAAAGTTATTTTTCCATTACTACTATCTTGTTTGAGATATTGCTCACAGGCTTTATCTTTTTAAGAAGCTTTGGTTTTTTCATTCATATCCATTTTTTTCTCCTGTGGTGCCATCTGGCTAGTTGTGACTAACTCGTCTTTTTTTTATGATAGCACATTGAGGGGGGAAATGTCAACAGAGGTGGGGCGGATAGGGGAGTTGGGGCAGAAAAATACCGATACAGGGGAGCTGTATCGGTGGATATATCTGAAGTTAGTTATTGTTATATCAATAATCTCCCAATATCATTAGAATGTCTTTACCGTATTTTAGGCATTTGGCATCACCAAAGCCTTTTATTGATTTTAGTTCTTCTAAAGTTTGAGGATTAGTTTTTATTATCTCTTCAAGCTGAGCATTATTAAAAATGAAATATGGCTTGATTTTTTCCTTAACACTTTGTTTGTAGCGATAGTCTTTTAATGCTTTATATACAGGTGAATTTTCAATGCTGTCAAAATATGTGTTTTGAATTGGCTCTTCCTTTACAGTAACTGTTTTTTCCTCATTGACTTCAAGCTGATATTTGGCAGTATAGTCAGTAGTATTTGGAATGCTGCTTTGCAGAAAGAAATTAGCCAATTCTTTCATTTGCTTATCTGACATATTTTCGTTTCGGCTTTCGTCATTCAGTCTTTTTATATAGCTGTTAAGTCCGTCAACTTTAACTATCTTGGATTTTATATCCTTAGGTGCATACTTCATGTCAATTATGGTTTTTGGATTAGCTAAAACAACTACTGACTTATATGTATCGTCAAAATAATGTTCAAAAATAGCCTTGGTGAGTAAGCCTTTAGTGTTTCGACGCTTTTCTTTTATCATATCCAAATGACGCTGATTTTGAGTTATAGGGCTATATATACCTTCTTTATGATAGCGTTTTCCAAATTGAATGGTTCTAGTGAAATCTCCCTGATTATTAACAGTAATATTTCCATAGAGGTTTTTGCACTCAATTATCAGTATCACTTTTCGTGTGATTACTATATAGTCTATCTGCGTTGTAAGTCCATTTTCTTCAAAGAAAATATCGTGAAGAATATACATAGGCATATGACTGTTTTTCAGCTCAAACATCAATGCCTCTTCGCCTTTTATGCCATAGTAAACAAGTTTTTTGTCCTGTTCTATTTGTTCCTTGACACTTTCAGGTGCAAGCTTTGAATAAAAGTCCAGCTGCTCAAGTTGTTTTTTCGCACTGCTGTCCTCTTTTAGTACCACAGGTTCACGAAGTTTATCAAATAATCCCATATAATTTTCCTCCGATAGTTTTTTAGATAGTGTTATTATACCATATTCCGTATGTCATTTCAAGTATTTTACTTTGCAATGTGGTACAATTATTGTAGTACTACACAGATTAAAAGGGCTTGACTTTGAGGGCTGTTGAAATATTGCGGATAATGTGATATACTGTCAATAAACGAAATACCGCAGCAACGATAGGACGGACAATGTGCTTGTCAGGGTTTCTTCTTTCGCAAGGCTAAGTGAGGCTTATCCTAATTATTTTGCGGATATAGGGGAATTTGTTGGCGTTGTAAAGGGGTACTTGAAGTGAGATACATTACAGAGGTGACGGCAAAATGACATACCATTATTATGGCGACAAAAATGCTGATATTGTTCTTATCCAGCCTGTGGGCGACCATGATCTGCCTGAGATAGAAAACGAGGTGGCAGAGATAAAAAAGCTCACGAGTGTGGATTTTCAGCTTATTGCGGTGAAGGTCGATGATTGGAACGATGAGTTATCGCCTTGGAACGCTCCTGCGGTATTTGGCAATGAGGGCTTCGGCAATGGAGCGGAAGACACTCTGGCGGAGATATTAACGCTTTGCTCGGACAAGAGCAAGGATTATTACATTGGCGGATATTCTCTGGCAGGGCTTTTTGCCTTGTGGGCGGCGTTTCAAACGGAGAAATTTTCAGGCGTTGCGGCGGCTTCTCCGTCGGTGTGGTTTCCTGATTTTGTGGGGTATATGAAAGAGAATAAGATAAAATGCGACGCTGTTTATCTCAGCCTTGGTGACAAGGAAGAAAGGACGAAAAATGCGGTCATGTCAAAGGTGGGCGACTGTATCCGTGAGAGTTATGATTTGCTGACGGGGCAGGGTATCGAATGCGCCCTTGAATGGAACAAGGGCGGGCATTTTAAAGAGCCTGCTTGGCGGACAGCTAAGGGGTTTGCTTGGGTGATGAACGAAAGATAGGGGAATGGCAATGGATAAGAAAAATTGTAAAACAGGCTTATGATATTGCCAAACTAAGAGACAGGTCGATCAAGGAAACAAAAGAGACAAAATATTTTGACAACGCATCTATTGGCGTACTTCCAGAGATCATTACAGAAAACAACATTGTTGTTGCAAGTTCCAATAATGGTGCAGTGCAGAATATCGTAAATGAGCTTCCACTTACCAAGAAACAAATCGACCAAAAGTTTGTTGAGGAGCTTAAAGGTGCTGACTATTTTTGCAGTATCGCTCTCAAATAAAGCCCGTACTCACAATGGATTCAAACATTCTGAATATGCTTAGAGAACATTTTGGAGTCACTGAAAAATATTTATCAAATTCCGCATCAACGCAGACATTGACTGAATGTTGCCGCTACCCGTGCAAAAAAAGAATTTTACATTGTTGGAGATAAAAAATTATATCTGAATTGCGGCGCTGATACGCTGTTTGACGGGCTTTTTGCGTGGCGGAACTTCTAAATTTGGGATTATAGCATGGCGGGGGTGGGAAGTCAAAGTTATTTTTCCATTACTACTATCTTGTTTGAGATATTGCTCACAGGCTTTATCTTTTTAAGAAGCTTGAATATTGGGATAAACTCCGCCATTCCCTCGGCAAGGCTATGTTCTTCTATAAAGCGGAAGTTTGGGATAAGCTTTGCAAGCTCTTTGCCGTCCTTGACGCCCCATGTGAATTTGGCTTTGCTGCCCTCGATAGACTTTTCTTTCATACGCTTTACCATAGTGGGGCTCATTGTCTCGACCAATACTGTGACGTGTTCAAAGCGTTTGTTTATGACGTCAAATATCTCCTTTACGTTCTTTTCTGAGAGGTACATAGTCAGACCCTCGATAATGACGATAGCAGGGGCATCGTGCTCGGTTATTTCTCCACTCCAATCGTCCATTGCGGACATTGCTATCTGGGATATCTCGCCTGATTCAGGGAGAAGCTTTTCTCTCACGGCGATAGTTTCGGGCAGGTCAAGGTTATACCAATGGGTGTAGCCGTTCATTCTGTAACAGCGTGTATCAAGTCCGCAGGCGATATTCACCACCACTGCGCCCTTGTTTTTTGCAAGATACTTGTTCGCAAGCTTATCGAGGACTATTGTCCTTGCCACAACGCCACTGTGCATTGCTGAGTCCTTGTCGGCAAGTGAAAAATCATAGTTTATCTTATCTATTATCTCCACGGCTTTTGTATCTTTTATCGCGCCCCTTGTTTTTGTCTCCTTTGCACGGGCGTAAACAGTTTGAAGCATAGTTTCAGGCACGCCTGAGAGCTTTGGTTTTTCATTCATATCCATTTTTCTTCCTCCTGCGGTGTTATTAAGATAGTTGCAACTAACTTGCCTTTTTTATGATAGCACATTGAGGGGGAAATGTCAATAGAGGGGGGGATATGGGCGTTGGGGCAGAAAAATACCGATACAGAAAGTCTGTATCGGTGGGTGTGAGTAAAAGGAGTAAACTGAAATTTATTACTCATAAACGGAAAATTTAATAAATTCATATGGCAATCCCATATCTTCGGAATATTTGCGTATCTCTGCCTTTTCGTCATCATTCATTTCGTTATAGAATGGTCGGTCTGATACTTTCCAATATATTCTAACTTCATCTATTATCAACACATCTCCCCAAGGGGCAGCATATAATTCCCCGACTTTATATTTTCCAAGTTCTTTATATACTCTTGTGGTATAACAATATCCCAATTTCTTTAAGTATTTTTGGATAGATCCATATTCATATTCGGGAAATGATATTTTTTCAAACATACAATAGACCTCCTGCAAATGTAACACAAACTGTTTTATCCTCGTCGGTTATGTTATTAGGACAAGTATATCACATTTTGAAGTGATTTTCAAGGGGCTGGTTTATTTTGTCAACATAAAACTCACTGTCTGTTTCAAAACAGTAGGCGCACAGCCGTCCACCTGAGGCACAGCCACAGTCTATGGCTATGTGTCCGTTGGCTTTGTAGGCTTCGGGTCTGCCGTGGTTTGGAATATTGGCGGTAGGGGTGTGACCTGTCACAAGGAAAGTATTCGGGTCGCTGAAATAGCGTTTTGAATAGTCGGCACGCTCCCAGATAAGCTGGTGGAGGGTGTATTCATCAAGGGGCTTATCCTCGCTAAAGCCCCCAAGACCTGCATGGGTGAGGACAAAACGTTTGCCGTTTATGGTGATATCCTCATACATTGAGAAGCTTTTAAGAAACTCCATAAAGTCCACACGGTCGGCTTTGGAGAGGGAAATAAATTCGCTGAAAGTGGGTTTGCCTCCGCTGGTGAGCCAATCAATCAGGTCTAGCCGTTCGTCTTTCGTAAGATTGCTCACATCATTTTTTATAAGGTGGCGGAGATTGATATAGGCAAGGTGTTCGTGGTTGCCGAACAGCGGGATAACATTATCACGAGCCATGATGTCGTTATAGATCTCCATAGGCTTTTCGCCTCTGTCGCAAATGTCACCTATGATATAGAGGGTATCGTCCTCAGAAAAGTTGATTTTTTCGAGAAGCTTAATATACTCCTCATAACAGCCGTGGATATCAGATATTGCATATGTCATAAAAGCACCTCGCTGGGTTTTGGGTCGGGTTTCTTGTCTATTCTATTATAGCATACTTAGGGGTAAAATTGGGGAGGTTTGAAAAAAAATTTTACCCATTGGCATAGAGTTCGCTTCAAGCTGTATAATGGGGGTAAGCTCATGGAACTCTTTTGGCTTATGTTATCTGAGTGAACCCTTGGTGCTTATAGGCATTGTCACCACCGCAAGGTCTGCCACGCTGCTTTTCAGTGTGGCGAGAGCCTGTGGTGTTGTGTGACCATTATTTTGATAATAATTTAACTGTACCTTTATAAACTGAAATTTGTCGAACGAAAGAAAGGTTTTTGTTGTTTACTGATCATGTAAAATCATTGCTCAAATATGCAAGCGTACTTTGGATCTTCTGTAATTAACTTCTTTTCCTTCTCTGGAAAGGAAGTCGCAGTCTTTACTAAAAAGCTTGGCTCACATACAATTACTTTATGACCTGACGGATTTACAGATTTCAACAGTGATGAAGTAAAATGCTCATCGTTATTCTCATCATTTATGCTCTTATTATTCCGTTCTTCCGATCTTTTGGATTGTTTAATTTTCCATTGTTCAAATTTAATATATTGCTCAAACGCTGAATCAAAACAGTCCATTGCAACTTTATGATCTCCGATATTATTTGCGATTTTGACGCATCTCATATCTATAAAACATAAGTCACTGTGAAATCCATGGCATTCAGTACCTACTATTTTATCAAACAACTGTCGAGTCAATAAAAGAAGCTCCAATCCTTCTCGACTATTATTCAGCTCATTATTACACACTATCGCTTCATCAAGTGATTTTTGAAAAGCATGAAGAAGCTCTAACACTGCGTCTCCACGATATTGTTCAGCCCTTTTCTCATCATTTATACTGCCGATACTTCCTAAATTTCCTAACAGAACTTGTCTGCACAATTCAAGGTCGGGCTGTTCAGATGCTTTCTGCTCGGCTTTTTCATATTTACCAAGGCAGGAATATACGGATAATAACGGAATGATACACGATTGGTCATGAGGCAATAATTTCTCATACAGTTTAGCGGCTTCTTCCCAAAAGATATTTGGCTCTTTGCCTTTATTTTTCCAACCTTGCTTATGTAAAGCACAAGCAAGCTTGGTCTTAAAATCCATTCTGTCTGGAAACTCTTCAAGCCCTCTACGCATTAGAGCAATACACTCTGTCATATCATCGTTATTATTTATCAGCCATTGAGCCTTATCATTATATTCCTGAATAATTCTGTTTCTGTCATTATTATAGCCAAACAATTCATCGATCGATATATGGAAATAGTTAGCTATCGATGGGATCATCTCCATGTCCGGATAACCGCCATTTGCCTCCCACCTTGAAATGGCTTGTGGCGTAACACCTAAGGCGGTGGCTAGGTCCTCTTGCTTCCTTCCTGTCACCTTTCGCAGTTCTTTTATTTTCTCACCAATTTTTACTTGCATTTAAATACCTCCGAATTATTTTATCACCGGTGTACGCTAATTATAGCATAGAGATAAACCCAGGTCAATTATCAATTCGTTGTTTCGTACTCAATGATTCGTTGCTTTATAAAAACGTCCAAGTGGGCAACATTTTCCGACTTTGCCACTAAAAAATGATAAAATGGACAGAATAAGCAACTGTCCAAAAATTGTTACCACAAATCTTAAAAAATATGGTATAATATTAGAAATACAGTTTGGAGGTGTGATTATGGAATCTGAAAAATACAACAGAAACAAGGAAATGCTTGACGATTATATAGGCTACAAGCTGACAACAGAAAACAGCTCTCAGCATAGTTCGTTCAATCTCAAAGGAATCGTTGTCGCCGTGTTGATCATCATAGGGATAGCCATGATCTATGATGCCCTGCGCCCCAAATGCGCACACTCAGGCTGTGACAATACTCCTGAAGAAGGCAGTTGCTACTGTTTGATACATGACCCTAAGTATTACAATAATAAGAACAGCTATACTCCAGTATTCACAACTGCTACAACATCACGTCCGAAAACCACTACAGCAAGTAGTTCAGCTAACAGAGCTACCCGTAAGAATACCAATAAAACCTCAACCAGTAAATCTGCTGAGTATGATGGTCATGATTATGACGACCCAGAGGATCTCTATGAGGATCACTATGATGATTTCTATGACTACGAGGATGCAGAGGATTATTGGGAGGAGAATAATTGACTCTTTTTTCATACAAGAAAAAGCATAAATGCAACAGACGTTCCATTTGGATAAAATGAAACGTCTTTTGTTTGATAATAGTTTTATCGTAGTCCTATAAACAGGAAAATGTAATGTCTACACGGCAGACGGATAAATCTGTGAGATATTGTCCCGTATATTCTACTTTCTAAAATCTCTGGGACTGCACCCGTAGGCTTCTTTAAAGGCTTTTGAAAAATAGCTGTGATCGTCAAAGCCGCAAAGCCCACAGATAGCATTTATCGAGTCAGATGTGTTTTTTATCATATATGCCGCATTGCACAGACCCCAGTTATAGGTAATGGAAAATAGTCTTAATAGGAAAGTGTATATCAATATAGTTTTTTATGTGGGTTCGGTATAGCTTTAGGCTATGGCTAAGATTTTAAGTACAACACCTAAATGACCTGTCCGTAATTATCCTAGCGAAGATAAGCCCCAAAGGCAGAGCTAGTATTATCAGCAGAGCAGACGCAAGCCATGACGCAGATGTTTCAAGGGACATGACGCCCAAATTATAGAAAGCCTTGTAAAGATATAATCCCGGAACCATTATGACTATGGACGGAACGGTGATGGATATTCTCGGATAGCCCACATACTTTTTCAGCAGCGAGGCGAGTATGCCTGCGGTGAATGCCCCCACAAACGCAGCAGCTGCCGGAGGAAATGAAACAAGGTCAACAAGTTCCAATCTCAGAGTGTTTGCAAGTGCACCTATAACTGCCGCAGAGGCTGCAAGCTTGACAGGGCTGTTGAACATAACGGAAAATCCGAAAACCCCGCAGAAACTTGCCGCAAGTCTGAACAGTATGAACTGCCATAAGGTAAGGTGCAGAGGCAAAAAGTCCATTGGCGTAAGGTGCAGGATAAGTGCCATTAACCACGCCGTCATTGTGGCTACAATTATAATGATGAGGGCGTAGGTCAGCCGCTCGATGCCCGAACGCATATCGAGCTTTGAAAGGTCTATGCCGCTTGTGATGAACGGAAAACCAGGTATAATAAAAAGCATTGCACATATGTAGCCTGCCTCATGCTGCATTTTTATATTGAAAAGTATTTTCGCAAGTTCAAACAGCCCTGCATATGATAGGCACGCCGCCGATACTGAGGCAACTATTCCAAGCACAAGGGTAAGGTGGTGCTTTGTGAATTTGCTCCGCACATAATTGCCAATGCCTGCACCGAAAAATGCACATATCATCTCGGTCAGTCCACCGCCAAGCAGGAATGTGAACGCTCCGCAGGCAAGTGCCGCCGCAAGGCCCAAAACAGGCGGCGAGTAAAGTCCGTGTATCTTTTCGATATCGTCAAGTTCATTGTGGACCTGTTCGCAAGTCAAACTATCGCAGCGGCTGACAAAATCGTTGATGAAAATTTCAAGACGTGTTAGCTTTGAATTGTTTACTCCCGTGTTAGTAAGGCAAAGAGACTGCGAAAAGCAAGCCTCGCCGTCAAAACAGGTGTAGTTTATGGACATGAGCCCGATATCTGCTGTGCAGGTCAGTCCCATACATTCCGACATGGTGTTCATGGAACTTCTCACACGCCACGCTCCCGTTCCGCAGGAGAGAAACATCATTCCCACCCTGCCTATAACAGAGGCTTTTTCTTTTAGGCTCGCCTTTGATACTGGCTCGTCCTTTTCGGCGTCTGTGAAATCGTGCCATGGGATATCCATGTGATTTTTCTTAACTATAGTTTGTGACATTCAGTATCACTTCCGTTTTTAAAGATCAAGGCTGTCTGAGCCTGCTTTTTTCATCATTTCCTCACGGCAGGCAAGCACAATGCCGTCTATCTCGCTGAGGTGCATGAGCATTTTCTTTTCAAACTGATGAACAGGCAGTAAAACGCCGATCTCATCAAATGATTTTCCAGCCTTTTCGCCTGTTTCTTGTCCGTAATAGACCATTGCAGTTGGGGCAGTCTGCTGTATCTTGTGGAAAGTATTCCATATAACATCATAGGTCTGAGCCTCGGAAAGTCCAAGCTTTACAGTGTCAGGCAGGGCGTAAAGTATAAGCACGCCACGTCTTTTGTCAACACGCTTTTCCTTAATGTTCATTCCGTCGGTATAGACCCTCATAAGGTCATATCCGTCTGCAAGATAAAGCTTTGAACGTGGTGCACAGCTGTGGTTTTTGTACACATCACGAAATTTCTCGAACTCATGCTTTGTGACAAGCTTTTTCTTTTCTTCAATGACATCGCCTTCAGGGGTCGTAAGGAGTTCAGGATTTTTTCCGGCTTTTCCGTGAAAACGCTTTGGTATAAGGTATGCCTCTCTCAGCAGATCGAAAAGACTTCTTCCGCAAAGCTCCAGCAGAAGTGCACTTATATCGCCGTTCGTATATGCGGTCAAAAGCACCTGCACAAGATGTTTTGGGTCAGGATCGGTCTGCATATCGTCATCGCTAAGGTGATCGTAAAGCACGCTGCTGAGCCTTTCGCAAGCTCCTTCCGATGCCATTATCCTTGAAAAAAACTGTTCGACTTCATTTTCTTTTGGCAAAACTGTAGGCATATTATTATCTCCTTTCATGTATGTCATATCTCAGCATTTGCAAACATATTACACTTTTTCAGTATCATTTTTTGTATCTCTGTAGCGGCGGCATTGAGTTTTTTGTCTGCATTTTCTGCAAGAACGATGCTCCTCTTTGGAAACTCTTCATCAGTTTTCAAAATATAAACATCGCCGCTTTGAGCCATTGGTTCAGGTATAAGACCTATGCCAAGGTTGCTTTTCACAAGCGGCATTATCTGATCGGCAGTTGCGACCTCTATATCCGGCTGAAAATCTATTCCATGCTGGAAAAAGAAATCGGAATAGAAATCATATGTCCTTGTGTTTCGGTTAAGTGATATTATAGGGTGGCTGCAAAGTTCCTCAAGAGTGAGCGTTCGCTTTGCAAGATCCTTTAGCTTTGTGCTGCATATGATAAGTTCACGGAACTCTCTGAGCTTATGAAAATTCAGCGAGCCCTCTGTGCTTATCGGCGTTGTTACCACAGCGAGGTCTGCAATGCCGCTTTTGAGAGCAGTCAGTGCCTGAGGGGTTGAATGGTTCAGCAGCTTTATTTTTATTCCCGGATATCTTTCATGGAACTCATTGAGAAGTGGCAGCATAACGCCGTGAAGTGCGGTCTCCGTCACACTTATGGTGACAGTTCCGCTTTGCAGGTCGTTGGCTTTTGAGATCTCATCTTCGCCCTCTGTAATAAGTTCCACCGCCTTTGAGATGTGCTCGTAAAGTATCTCTCCCTCAGGGGTAAGCGTGACGCCGTTTTTCATTCGATTGAAAAGCGTGCAGCCAAGTTCTCCTTCGAGTATTTTTATCACCCTTGTGATATTAGGCTGATTTGTGAGCAGCACTTTTGCCGTTCTTGAAAAGCTGCGGTTCTTTGCGGCATAATAAAATATCTTATAATATTCGTAATTTATATTCACTTTATCACTTTCTTGCTATATCAATATTTTATATCTTGCATATAAATTATATATTTGACTTATATATCTGAGATAATTATAATGGAAAAAGGAGAAAATTAAAGTGTATAAAAATATTTTTCTTGTTAATTTTTTATGAAGGAATATGATAAAATGATGTTACGATCAAGAAAACAAATGTCTGAAACCAATATGCTCATGATACTTCTGACCATATCAGGGGGCTTGCAGGACGCATATTCGTATTTTGTGCGAGGTGAAGTTTTTTCAAATGCACAGACGGGAAACATTGTGCTTATGAGCACATATGTCGCAAAAGGCAACTGGCACAGGGCGTTGCACTATCTTATACCTGTGCTGGCGTTTGCAATGGGGATTTTCATAGCCGAGCGTCTGCACGCACGTTTCAAGGACGTGGGATTTATACATTGGCGGCAGATAATAGTTTTCACGGAAATGGTGCTGCTTTGCATTGTGGGGTTTATACCGCTTGGCGGTTCATACGATTTTGTTGCGAATGCACTTTCATCATGTGCCTGTGCAATGCAGGTGCAATCGTTCAGGAAAGTAAATAGTTATCCATACGCAAGCACTATGTGCATAGGAAATATGAGAAGTGCAATGGAATCCATAAGTGCATACATGAGGATAGGGGACAAGTCGCTGCTTAGGAAATCGCTGCAATATTTTCTTACGATATTCGTATTTGCCTGCGGTGCAGGAATAGGCGGAGCATATTCATTATACATAGGCAATGAGTTTATATGGATATCTTGTGCATTGCTGCTTATATGCTTTGTGCTTATGTTTATAAAGAGTGAGAATGATATGATGAGGGAGGATATGTAGGGCACATTTCGGTTAGCATTGTATTATAAAGGTCAAAAGCCGCAAGGTCAGACAGCTTTTTTGCTGGTTTGACTTTGCGGCTTTGATTTTGATATAATGAATAAAATAGTTGCAGACGGGGTAGATAGACACCTTGTAAATGCGGAGGAGCGTAGAATTATGATCGACAAAAAATATTATGAAAAAGCGGCAAGGTACGTTGGGACGAGGCTTTGACAGATGTGATTTTTTTATAGGGATAAATGATTTTGTGAGGGAAATTGAAAAATTTTTTCGCTTCTCCCTTGGACAAACCTGATTTTATGTAGTATAATTATATAAAAAACAGGAGGAAAAACTATGTCAAACTTAACGATCAGATTTTATTCAAATTGCCTGCGGAGATATACCACGTTTAAAATGTACCTGCCATGTGACATAAGGCAGGACTGGGGGCAGACAGATACGAAATACTCGGAAAACAGCACCAAAACGCTTTTCTTGCTGCATGGTTTTACAGTCGACGCAGAAAACTGGGTGCCTGAATATCTTGCGGACAAGTATAATTTTGCAGTAGTTATCCCCTCGGGCGAAAATTCTTTTTGGCTGGACGGACGCTCGACTGGTCATCAGTTCTGCAAATTCGTCGGCGAGGAGCTTGTGGACTATGTAAGACGAGTTTTCAGACTTGCGAAAGACGGCAGTGAAACATACATTATGGGACTTTCAATGGGTGGATTTGGTGCACTTCATACAGCATTTGCATATCCAAAAACCTTTGGCAAGGTTGCTGCATTATCTTCGGCTCTTATCGTACACGAAGTCGCAGGAATGTCAGAGGGGCAAGGCAATGCCATAGCGAATTATGAATATTACAGAGAATGTTTCGGCGAAACGTCTGAGGTGCTGAACAGCAGGAACAATCCCGAATTTCTTATAGACGAACTTCAGCGAGAGGGCAAAAATATCCCAGATATATTTATGTGCTGCGGTACAGAAGATTTCCTGCTTGAAAACAACCGTGATCTTCACAAATTTCTTGAAAGCAGAAACGTTTCTCACGAGTATTTTGAAAGCAAAGGCAACCACGATATGATGTTTTGGAGTGAGTATGCTGAAAAGGCGGTCGAGTGGATGTTTGAGGAGAAGTAAGAGCGGTGATGTCTTTGCGGTTTTTATGTGATAATATGAAACACAAGAAACCTCATACAAACTGCACAATATAAAAATACCCTTTGAGAAAGGGATTTCTCCTCTCTCAAAGGGTAGTTTTCAACGAAAATGTAAGCCACTATTGTGAAACAACTCGTAAGAACGTCACTTGTTTACCGCTCTTTTTTCGATCTCTGCTTCAATGATTGCCCCCATTTTTTTCAGTACAGGTCTTGAAGACCCTAATATAGTCATGTTTCTTAACAAAACTGGGATGTTCTCCAGCCCAATATCGTATTTAAAGAATTGGTCAATGGTCGTCCATAGCTGTTTTTCACAATCTTCTTTTCTATAATCGGACAATGAAATAAGAGCAAGGCAATAATAATATCCGGCAATATCAAAACCCGTCCAATACTTGTCATCAAAAGGTGGGATATACGTTTCCAAAAGTTTTAATACAGCGTCGACCGTTTTTTCTTTCTGTGCAAAAGGAAGCATGCGCTGATATTCTTTAAGCGTAACAGGAGCGTGTGTCGTTTGAGTTCTTTTTTTGCACAGTTCCCATATTTCCTCGTTTGATGTGCCGACCTCTTCGGCAGCTTCCAGCAAAGGCAATGTGATCTTAGATCTCCAAATTGTTTCGCCCGGAAACTTTGGACCTGTTATTACAAATGTTTTATTGTTTTTGACACAATCAACTAGATATGCTCTTTCTTTTGCGAGGTACTCACGCAATTCAGATGCGGTTGGAACTTGTTTCTTTCCCATGTGCTTCTCCTTTAAATTTTAGTTTATTTTTTCTATGAATCCTAATTATATTTCTGCTTAGAAAATGGGCGACCCATATTCTGAATTGCCCATTAATTCTACAAATTATCTTACTATGTTTATTCCAACGTCTTCATCGTAGGGAAATACCCACACCGCCTTTTAATATTTTTTCAAAAGCTCGCAAATCCTTGATTTTACTGGGTTTGCGACGTTTTTGCTTTTTACGAAAGTTTATATATTCTTACAAAACCTACGCCATTTTGGCGTAAAATTGGCGTAGGTGGATATGGTGGAGTGGTGGGATCCTACTATAAAACAGTTTAGATTTTATTGGGCTGAAAAAATTAAACAGTTTTTTTAGAATCTATCTTTCAACTCATCGTTTAAAAGCTTTTCTTTAATGATAATAGTGTTCTGCCATTGATATTCTCGCTCGACAACTCGTAGATTTCATCTAACTCAAGCATTAAGCCGGTGGGGTTTCGTCCTATTATTATATATTGGTTTTGCGCATCAAAAGCAATATACTGCCTCATTTTATCGTCGAGAAGAATATCTGCATTGTCTATTACAAAAAGCTTATCCTTCGAATTTTTTATCGAAGCTTTGTAATTCTTTTTTTGGTCAAGGTAATTAAAGCATCTTATTCTTTTATCATTTGCAGACAGTTCTTCAATAAATGAATACAGAGCGGATTTGCCAACGCCAGAGTCGCCTGTGATAAAAGTAACGTTGTAATCAAAATGTAGATCAATGATGAAGGAAGTGTGGGTAGTATTGATCTCTTGCATCACGATTTTTATTCATCTTCATATTTACTTCTATACTCTCTAAGCATTTCATTAAGAATAAAGCCCGTATTTAAATATTCTCTATATACTTCTGTTTTCTTTTTACTTTCCGTTTCTATGTAATTATATTTGTCCGCCTTAGCGAGTCTATCTTTGAATTCTTCAAAATAATATGTAATAAAGTCTTCAAAAGCAAATCGCTCATTTTCGGAGTCAAATATCAATACCACCTTCATTAAGTTTCTATAAGCATATCGTTCTTCCCTATTTTCATGATCATACATGAATTTCAAAAGAGTATAGCGTTTTGTACCATTTGAATAGTATTTATAGGAAATTATATCATATGGATTAAATTCCTGCTTGATATATCCCCATTCAGGTACTGGTATGGTCAACCTTCCGCTATCAAGGCAGACAATTTGAAACCCTTCTAATACGGTTTGATTTGCCATAATATCAAGCCTCATAAAAGAGGTTAATTCGTTTAATTGAGAATACGAATAGAACTCATCTCTTCGTCGATTGTCTGAACATTCATCATCATCCCAATATGTACGAATAACATATTCTGGTTTGTAAATATGATACCAAGATTCTTCATATTCATTCCAGTTTAGTTTGTTGTTCATACTGTCATATATGAATTCAAGTGGAGATTTTGTCAGGCCCAGCCTTTTCTTCCATAGCATTTCTATTTCATGGTATTCCGCATTATCATCATTCGGGGTATTTTTATCGCCAATACGAGTATAGATACATCCTACCTTCATTCTCCCATACGGCTTTTTCAGATAAATCGGCGTAAAATCAGTATTCTTAATAATCAGTACATCTATTTCTTTCCCATCCAGAAATATGGTATGCAATTCAACTTTAGGAACAATATCTCCTGCAAAATACAGTTTATTCAAGGTATCGATTATATCTGCTTGTTTTCTGCGAGGTTTCGTCATGCCTACGATTTGGTAATCATCTGATATTCCAAACACTAAATAACAATCTTTATCATGTACGGTATTAGCAAAACAAACAATGTCTTTTATAAGATCTTCTGCTTTTTGATGCCATTCTTGCTTGAAATCGCATTGTTCTGTTTCACATCTTTTCATTATAAAAGACTCTATACGCTCTTCTAATTCGTATTCACCATATTCCATGATTGCCTGTTTTCATCTCCTCATTATCAGAAAAATCATTCTCTTCCAGATTTGTCGGCAGAAATGCTAATTATAATTATCTTTCTTGTATGCCTTGTAGTTATCACCGAAACGTTTGACAAGTTTTTTCAGTGCTTCTATTCTATTCATGTTGGTGCCTTTAATATAAGTAAAACTATATAAAATTTACATATTCGCTCATAGTAATTATATCACCAAAACCTTTGTTTTGTCAATTCAGAAATCATAAAAACAAGCCACACCCCGTGCTGTCAAATCGGCATAGTGTATGGCTTGTCTATTATTATTTTTTCATTGCATTTAAAATAGAATAAATATTTTGTTCGGATAAATATCCGGAAGGGATATGGCTCTTGTTCTCGTGATACTCAAGATTTGCTCTGCCATTAGTTTCTGCCACCAGCAATGCGGTAAAAAAACGCTCCCAACTGAAATACTTTTCACAATCTATATGTTCTGCCGGATCAGCCAAAATCTCTTGAACATTATCATTACGGTCAAAAATCGCCGAGCGAAGAATAAGCCATTCAAAACTCTCCGGCAAAAAGAGATCGATCTTATTATTTGATACAGACCTTAAATACATAAGCTCTTTGATTTCTGAACCAAGTGCCGCAGCGTCGGCTATTACAAGAATACGCTTACCTTTATGCTGTTCCAGTAATTTTACAATTCCGCTCTTTCCGTTAGAACTGATACATTCGAGATCGTGATCTTCAGTTGCTTTCTTAAAAAACTGAAGACCCGACCTGCTGTCTTCAACGATTACAATATCATACGGAAATGCTGATATATCATTTTTTGAAATGTTCTTATATATCTTCTCGAACTTCGGTTTTGCACCATTTTTATGGATCTTCCTGATAGCATCTATACTGTATGGAATTTGCGCCAACGGCTCTCTTGTTACAAGAACATAATAATTATCAGAACCCTGAATCGCTTTTGCAAACTCATAAGAAGATAGAAATGGTGTACTTTCTTCAACAAAAACAATGCTCTCGTGGGTATTTTCAAGAATGGTTTCCCAATTAGCATTTGACAATACAAGGCAAGGTTTACTGCACTTTAAAATTACACCACTTTGTTCATCAAGTTCGGAATAGTTTCTCACCATATTGATGAGTTTCGTTTTTCCAGTGCCACTGTCCCCTGTCAATATCGTTACATTTCTCTCAAGAGTAAAATTAAACGTTATGTGCCTGTTTTTTATTTGTATTTTTATTTTACCCCTCATTTTCTTCACCCCTCAGATATCTATCTGCAAGCATCAAATATTCAATTGGGTCTGTAATCACTTTTCTTTTCCCTTCATTTATTATTTTCACAGAAAAAGACTTTCCAAAGTCCATCAAATGATGCAATGATACCGTAATATCCTTGTTTTCAGCCATTTCAAGCAGATACTTTGAGCAGTTATCTCCGCAATTTGAAATATTGAAGATCTTTTTAGGCTGATTATATATCAGCAAAAGAGTCTTAACGCCCGCTGACAATTCCGTTGAATTAAATTTGCCAAAAATATCGTTTTCTATAAGATCAGGGCCAATTACAGTTGAGTCATCAATATCCTTAATGATCTTTTTTGCAAATGGTTCCATGACCCACATTTTATCATACTGATTTGCATAATAGACCTCAGTATTGTATATTTCTTTAGGGTGTTTTCCAAAAAATATTCTAAGCACAACACCATCTCCTTATAGCTATTATTCACAAGCAAAACGGACGTATACGCCCATACAGTCTGCCTTCTTGAAAAATTTTGTTATTCTCATTATACCATTTTTCTGCGGGGAAAGCAAGCAGGATCGCATAAAAAACAAGCCACACCCGTGCTGTCAAATTGGCACTAGGTGTGGCTGTTATGTTGATGATAATTTTGTTGTACATCTATAAGTTGGAATTTATCTTTCAGCAGCGATCAGTATAGCTCTGCAAGGCGAACCGTCCGCACCTGATAGATTTAATGGTGCTGCGTTTAAGAAATAAACGCCCTCTGAAACTTCTGCTAAACGTATCCCTTCAAGCAATACAGCGCCAGCTCCTAATAGGATAAGGTGTACTTCCATCGGAGCATTTTCAGGACCGACAGTTTGAGATTCATTACCAAGCAGTAAAATGATTGATTCAGCAAACACTTTAGCTGCTTCCGCAGAGACCTCTGCATCTCCTTTGATAAGAATTCTCTTTGCCGCTTCTGAATTCTGTTTTTTCGCTTTTTCAAGTATTTCCGTGGCATCATCGGCAGAAACGATTCCATTATATTCTTCAACATAAGCCATTCCTATAAATGTATTTAAACTTACGGAATCTACAGTTTTTCCGTCTTTGATAAAATGAAATGGCGCATCTATATGCGTGCCGTTGTGAGCGCACATACTAAAAGCCGTCAGGTTATACAAATCGCCTTTTTCCATTGAAGAAATCACCCTTTTTTTCAGTGTCGGGTCGCCTGGATATACCTGACAGCCGAAAACCTCTTGAGAAATATCATAGATTTTCATTTCATATTCTCCTCCACAAATTCCGATTTGCATTTTCATTCGTAATTGTCCACTCTACCTTTATCCTCACCTCGCCAAAAACTTTTGATACTTACTCTTCGGCTTCTCAGGTATCGTCATAATAAGCCTGCCGCTTGCTATCATTGGCTTGACGTACCTTTCCATAACGTAAGCGATCGTCATTCTGCCATTGAAAAACTCCGCTATCTCATTCCTGCTTCTCGGCGTTTTACAGAATTCAAGTATCTCAGTTTCAATGTCATCTATCGGCACGCTTTCGGCGGCGCTGTTGTACAACGTCACCTTGAATACGCCTCTGTCACTCTCGAATTTCGGCGCAGGCAGACCGCTTTGTTCCATAGCATTTATTATCGTAGGTATGCCGCTGTATCTGTTCTCCGTTTCACCGAGTATCTCCATAGCACCTGCTATCTTAGGGTTTCTTGTGTCGGCAGACACTTTTCCCAATCTGTCAAGCGTCATTCTGCCGTAAAGTCCGCCGGGATTTTCTATCTCAAAACGGTTGCTGAACATCTTTATGGTTATAGGCGTCGTGTCCGTGTGGATACTGTAATCTCTGTGGATAAGAGCGTTCAGGATAAGCTCTCTTATAGCAATTACAGGATATTCCGTCTTGTCCGTTCGCTTGCCCGTGTTCGGGTCTATGATAGTCGCAGTTTTCATATTTTTGCGCACGAACACCAAAGCATCATTCAGCATCTGCACAAGTGTTCCGTCTATTCGCTGATTGTCTATAAAACGTTCGCCGACGCTTGCCGTACTGCTTATCTCAGTTCCGGGCACAGACACAGCCGTTATGCAAAGCTGCGGAAAAAACGCCTGCGGGTAGTTTGAGAAAAGCATTATCCCTGCCAAAGTCGGTTTGCCCTCGTCCGTAAAACCTTGCAAGCGGCATATTTCCTCATTTGAAAGCTCGGCAAGATTAGGCTTTTTGCTTTTCAGCAGGTCAAAATAAAGCTTGAATGCGTTGGTCTGAATGTCCTTTGTAAAGGCTCTTTCACAAGTTCTCAGCTCGTCGTGAATGCTTTTTTTGAAAGCCTCATAGCTGTAAACCTCATATTCCGTCATAAGTCTGTCAGCGTCGCCCGACCTGACATATGAGCCTTTCAGCCTGCCCACACCGCTGTAAAAGCAGGGCTTGTCAGCATTATCTATCTCCTGTATCTCGGCAGATACGACAGTTTTGCCGTCGATAGATGCAACGGAAAACAGCGGTCTTATCACAGGCGTCATTTCCTGACACTGCGCCTCGACCTTTTTCATAAGGTCAGCGGCATCATAAACTCCGCAGACCTCGTACCCGTCATTTTCATCTACGCCGAAAATAATAACGCCTCCGCCCGACTGATTTGAAAAAGAGGACAGCGAATCACGCACCTTAGGGCAGCCCTTAGTTGCCGCTTTTATCTCTATCTTGTTGCTCTCGCTGCGAACAAGCTGTATTTGTTTCACCATATCTACAAGTTCATTATCAAGCATTTTATCGCCTCCATAATATAATTATACTGATTTTATTAGAATTTGTCAAGATTAAATTCTTATAAAATTGTAATAGGTCTTATAAAAGTCTAATAAAAGCCGTATAAAATGAGGCAATGGCTTATAAATTGATATGGAAGTGCAAAAAAATCACCGATACAGGCACAAAGGCTTGTATCGGTGATTTTTCTTTACCCATAGTCATTTGATCGAAAAGCCCGCTTAGCCTACCTCAGCTCAGCGAACTAATATAATACCCTAGTGTACTCTTAGGATTAAGCTCCGAAAGATCAACAGCTACGCCTACCGCCATGCCTAGCCGCTCGCGGTCTGCCTGCGATACGTCGAACTCTATGCCCCACGCGTTGCCGTCTATGTTTATCCACGCCGTCGGGCCGAACGTTCCGCCGTCAAGCGTTGCGCCCTCCAGGCTCGGGCAAATGGCTTTCAGCTCGTTGTACGTCATTCCAACCTGCACGCCCTCGGTGATGTATCCGCCCGGCGTGACGTGTATCGCGTACGGAAAATCAAGCGTGCCGATGTTCTGTATGTCCGTGGTATAAAAGCCGATCTTCGTGTTCGGGTACACGTCGTCGTTCTCCACGGCGATGATGTTTTCCTGCCCCACTGATATAAAATCCATGCTGAAATCGTCACCCAGCTCGGCAAAAATATCGTCCGCCGTTTCGTAGATAAGGTCGTTCGCATACACCGTGTCGTCGTAAATGTCATACGGCGCAAGCGTGGTCACGGGCTTAGTTGTAGTCGCCTCGGCGGTCGTAGTGGTGGTAGTTTCCGTCGGCTGAGCGGCGCTGTCAGATTTTTCATCTGCCGAACTTCCGCCGACTTCGATAAGAAAAGTCGCCGAATGTTCGTCACCGTCTGAATCATAATGGCTCTCAGTGATCCTGAAATCGCCCGCATTGTCCACACCAATGCAAGCCTGAGCCTTGCAGGTGCTTCCGATAGGCGCTTCATTTGGGTTTCTCGCAACGTCGCCCGGGTAACTGTAACCCATAACGCCATTGCTGTCTATTATGGTGTCCTCCATGTCGAAGAAAATGCCCTTTGCTATGCCGTCCTCGTCCTCGTAACCGATGTTTGTATATTCGTAGTCCACGATATAGACCGCCGCAGGATTTTCGTCCGCATACTCATTGCGCTCAGCCGTTTCCGTGACTCCCGTGATGGTAAGCGACCACTGTCCATCAACTGTCCAAGTTTCGCCAATGGTGTAGTAGTCTTTCTTCTTGCTTTTTTTGTCGCTGCCTGAATCGCTGTCAGAACAAGCGGTGAGCAGCAACAGCGCACCCGTGAGGACTATTGCTGTTAGCTTTTTTATGGTCATTTGGTTGCACCCCCTATATCTTGATCTCGATAGCAAGCAGCTTTTCCTCAGTTTTCTCGATCTCTTCAAAAACTACGCCTTTCGTTCTTACAATGTACCTGTCCACCGTTTCATGAAGGTCGTTTTTGATAGCTTTTGCCGTCTTTACGTTTATCTTTATCTCTGCAAAAAGCTTTTTCATAAGCTCTTTGGTAACGTCCTGATTCATGAATTTCAGTATTTTTCCCGTCGATTCGGCGATCCTTTCCACCTGCTGACTTACTTCTTCTTTGAAAGCCTTTGTTGCGTCAAAAAACATTATTGGGTCGTTCAGCAGCTTTAACGCGTCCATACCAAAAACGATCGTGTAATACTCTTTTGACAACTGCTGATAATAATTATACGCATCGTTAAACTCGCTATTTAGTTTTCTTACAGAATTATAAACGAACACGGTGAATTCTTTGTTTATTTCCTCTTCAAACTTATCGAGCTTATGATGCTTTCGCAGAACAAAGCTTGTACTTGCCACCATATCATGAAACTTATCGTGCTCGCTGCGAAACATTTCGTTGGCGTGCTCTTTTATTTTATACGGCACTTTTACCTTGTAATTGTTCCACAAGTTGCGGATAATGCAGTTTACTACCTTTTCGCGTCCAAACTTTTTTACCTCGCCAGAAATAAGTTTTTTCTCATAGTTGTTTACAAATATCACCGAGTCAGCCGAAACGCCGCCGTCTTCAACTATGCGCTTTTTCATACGCTCCGCTCTGTCGTCGTTCTCAGACTTGCAGTGAGTTATCACAACGTTTACGTTGTTTTTCTCAGCTATAAGGTCGTTTATTATGCTTATCTCAAAATCTTCCACTCTGTCAGAGTCGGCGCTAAGGCAGTAGATTATGGTGCTGAACCATTCGTTGATAGAGTGCTTGTCGTACTCCGCTACTTTGTCGATTATCTGCTTGTGCCATTCGTCCGCTTTATCGGGTTCAAGACCCCAGCTGTCGCATATCGAAAAAGATATTCGGTCGTTATCTTTCAGCTCGAAAGAATATTCGTGCAGGCCCTCCGCCGTTACGGGCTTTCCCGCACCCGTCTCCGCGACCTCTTCGCCAAATATGTAATTCAGCAGACTGCTTTTGCCAACGCCCGATTTGCCGGCTATCAGTATATTAGTTTTTATCTTGTCGCCTTCCATTATTTTCTTGCTCCTTTTTTCGTATCCTTGAACATATCAACTACAGCTTTTACTATTCTCTCTACAATTCTCTGATCCTTGCCCTTGCTGATCTCTTTCATTACCTTTTTCAGATTTTCAACAGTAAAGTAGTCGGAAATTTTGGTGATCATAAGGTCTTTCGAGCCGCCGTTCTCTATGCAGGCTTTAGTGTATTCCTCGCAGATCTTCGTTATCGCAACGCCGAGGGTAGCCGTAACAGTAGTTGCCACTGAAACATTTACCGTGGCTTTCGCCGCGCCGCCGACAAATGGGATCACCGAAAGCAGCTGAGAAGCCAGCGTTTTTCCTATATAAGAAACGAAGCCCGCTCCGGCTAAATTTTTCACAGCGCCCTTCATATCATTATCTATTCCGTAGCAGCTTAAAATATCCATCGCCATTTTTACCTGTATGCCCATAAGCGGTACCGAATCGGAAAGTGGCACGGGTACAAATGATGTAGCCGTAACAATACCTGCGGCTAAAGCCGCGTATTTCGGTATCTTGTGCTTTATCATCATTTCTGCCATTTGACCCTGCGCTTTTTTGAGCGACGGGATAAAGCTTTCTCTGAGGTAATCGTCAAGATTATGATGTGCCCAGCTGTTTATCTCAGATTTCTGCACATACTCGTCGCCAAGATCGCTGTTAGTAGAATAGGTAAACACCTCAACGCCGTTTATCCTATTGCGTTTTCCGGCATCGCCGACAGCGTCCTTTATCTGAGCGACTTCGTTCTCGTCAAGATTATCCACCTTTGTAATAATAACGCACACGGGGATATTTCTCGCCTGTATGTCTTTTATCAGCCTTTCATCGAGATCCATGAAGCGGTTATTTATGCAGTACCAAACCTCGTGGATGTGCATACCCAAATCCGCAGAATATGTATTTTTGCGTTCGTCGATAAGATCTATTATATTTTTGTAAAAAGCGCTGTTTTCCGGCGTAGACGAGCTTTCTACCTCGTAGCCTTCAGTGTCGAACAGGGTAATGCTCTTTGAATGATACTCGTGTATGCCCCTTGTCTGCGGCTTTCCGCTGCTTCCGACAGGAGCGGCACTATCCTTATCAAACTCGAAGAAGTCGTTTATAAGGCTGCTTTTGCCAACGCCGGTAGCTCCGCACACTATGATATTGATATTTTTTGAAGCATTTTCCTTTACTTCTTCATAGCACTTATCATAGTCAAAGTTTTTTACGTCAAATTTCTTGTTGATGTTTTCGTTCATGTCAAAAACTCCTTTTCCTTATTAATTTGTCAATTATCAACTATAACTGACATAATAATACGTTTTTGTATGTTAATTATAACACATTCTTTTTCACTTTTGTTAAGCTGGCTGCTTAGTATAACGTTTTCGTAAGATATTTTTTTATTTTAACAAAAAACATGACACAATCCGCTTCTTATACAAATATCGCATTATTTCAAATACTTTACATCATTATATCATATTATTTCACATATTTCAACCCCTTTATAGGAAAAATTCCGACATAATGCATAATGATATAGGATAAAATATTATATATGGGGGTGCAAATAATGTACGAGAACAAATTCATGTATGACAATAATTTTGCTTTGAGGATCTCAAAACTTCGCACACAGAAAGGTGTTTCCGCAAGGGATATGAGCTTATCTATTGGACAGAACGCAGGGTATATAAACAATATCGAAACAGGAAAAGCCCTGCCCTCTATGACCTCTTTCTTTTATATCTGCGAGTATCTGGACATTACGCCGCAGGAGTTTTTCGACGCCGACGCCGAGCAGCCAAAAGAGCTGAGTAAGCTGATCTCTGACCTGAAAAAGCTCAACAAAAGGCAGCTGGAGAACATTGCAGATATTGTTAATGATCTTGCTAATGGGAATAGGCGGTGAGAGGGGAAAAGGTAAATTTGTACGTCTGCCGCATAGACAAGACCGACACTTTGAAGCATGATTATAAGGTAAATAGGTACAGGAGAGGTGAGTTCAGGGCAAAAAAAATCACAGCCCCCTCGAAAGCTGTGATTCCTTTTCAACTCAATACTCCTCCGCCAACAGCAGCGTAATATGATCCACATCGTCGATCATATACGCCCTGCCGTTTACCTCCACGTCGGTCGGTATGAAATATTTAAGCTTAGCCTCGGGGCATTCCTGCATATGATAAATGTGCAGGAATTTTTTCTGCCCTTTGACCTCTGTCACTATCTCGAAAACTTGCAGATAATCAAGCTGTCCGCTGACCTTTTCTCGCATTTGCTCTACGGCTGAAAATAACGCCACTTGCAATTCAATAGGGAAGTTTTCTGCCACGCCGCTTGTGACATATCTGCTTCCGCTGAATGTGTATGCCATAAGATACCTCCTAATAATATTCTCCCACCAACACCCTAGCCTCCTCGATACACTCCCTCAACATACTCCTGTCGCAAAGCATACCCTCTATCTCCTCGTCCGTGTAGCCCATATCGTAAAGCAGCATAAGATCTTCCTGCGATACCCCGAACATTCCGCATATATCAAAAAGTTCATCATCGTCATAAGCGGGCTTTCTGTATCCGTAATAGTTCCAACCATAGCAAAATTCGTTCGGTACAAAGCTGCTTTTCTCAAAACGCCCACGCTTGTCAATGCTTATGATCTCCCCCTCTGTGACTTTTATCACTTCAAAAGGCAGCTTTTCAAGGAAACTGCCTTTCAGCACGTTCTTCATAATGTCCTCGGTGGACGTATAAACATACAGCCCTAATTGCTTGTAATGGATAAGGCAAAGCGGATTGTCGCCCTTTGCTATGAAAAGCTTGTTCTTGTCGCTAAGTATCGTGAATACAAAAGAGCCTTCTACCGCCTCTGACATCTTTGCTATGGTCTTGAAGTCAAGTCTGCCGTATTTCTCAATAAGCTGTGCGGCAACGTAGCTGTCAGTTTCTATCTTGCTTTTCGGCAGATGTTCAGACTTTGCAAGCTGACTGTCATTGTAAAGCACGCCGTTGTGACATAAAGCAAAAGACCCGTCCGCAGTTTTGCCTGTGAACGGGTGGTTATTGTAAATGTACCTAGCGTCGCCTTGCGTAGTCATTCTCGTGTGACCTGTGAGGATAACCGTGTCCTCCGGTACATAAAGCTTTACCTTGTGAGCAGGCTTTGCTCTCTTGAAAACTTTGAGTTCGCCGTGTTTCACATACGCTATGCCCGTTGCGTCCTTACCCCTCACCTCTGACTCGACGGATAATCTGTTGATAAGTTCTTTCATCTCGCTCCTGCTGAGCGAACGTCTGTAATTTACAAATCCAAATATCGCACACATAGTTAATCATCCTCGCTGACAGGCTCGTTAACATAGAGCCTTTTCTCTTTCAGATACCTGATAAGCTCTGTATATTCAGGCTTTATGCTAAGAACAAAATCCGCCCAGGATTGCTTGTTCATATCATCATCATTAAGGCATACTGCGTTTTGGCATATGCTGTCTACAAGTTCAAGCGTCGCCATAAAGCTGTTGAATTTTAGAGTGCCCCTGAACAGCCTTATCTCCACAGTATCAGCATTTGTTATGTTCACACAGGCATATCTGCCCTTAGTGCTTTTCTTTGCCTTTTCAAGTATCTCTTTCGGCTTGTCATTGTAACCGTGTCTTGCTGCCCAGCGGTCAACGCTGTATGCAGTACGCCGTGAGAACTTGAAAAGCTCGTTCCAATGGCTCTCGAAAAAGAACATTATTCTGCTTATGACTTCTTCCTGTTCCTCGTAGGAATATCCAAGCTGCTTTCGGCCTATATGGACGTGAAGTCCGCAGGTAGACGTATTATGCGAACGGTAGCCAAGGGCAATGGCTTTTTTTACTATCTCGTCCCACGGGAATTTCTTTCGATGAAAATCTATTGAACAAGGGTGGCTGACAAGTTCCATTCCCTCGTCCAGCGAGCCGTCTGACTTTATGTAAAGCACTTCGTTCTGAACATTAGCTGTATCATATATCTTCTCCGCATTATCATCATATCTTCCTGCACCGTCTATCTCCAGTTCAACGCCGTAAAAACGTACGTTGTCTTCTTTCGGCAGTTTGTAGAACACGGGCTTTGGCTTGTAGTAATAATCGTTGATGTAGTCGCCGCTGTCACAGCAATCGTCATAACATTCACGGCAATAGGCATTATCGCCGCGCCAGTAAGTATCGTCTGAATGCACGATAGTTTCGCAGTTTGAACAGCGGTAGTAATGATTATCGTAGCAATCTGTACAGAGGATAGTATTCTCATCGCTCACGGTATTCTGTTCGATACAGCGGTCGCCGCAATGGTCGCAGATAACTGTTTCGTTATCGTAGCACTCCTGACAAAGTATCTCGTTTTCGACTTCATAGCATTCCGCCTCGTCCTCTAAAGCGCAGCCGCAAATGCTGCAATGGGTAAGTTCGCTCATTTTAAAACTCCTTTACAAAAATTAAAGGCAGACCCGAAAGCCTGCCTATGGTGTTCACTCGTCCTTATCTGCGATGTAGGTGATGATCTCCTGCGCTATCTCCACCAGCACGCTGCCCACAAGCACGAGTATGACTTTAGCTTTGTTCATCGTAACGCCCTCCTTTCTGCATTTGCGTTACTTCATAAAGATGATGTATATTTGTAAAGATCAAGTTTCCGTAAAAAGCCTATTTAAACCGCCGAACATTAAGATAAACCGATATTTTTTGAAAGGAATGATAAATTATGTTTGACGATATACCCGACATCCTTACCGCTAAAGAATGTCAGCAGCTTTTAAAGATTGGCAAAAACTCTATGCTTCGTTATCTTAAAACAGGGGAGATAGAGGGTTTCAAGATCGGCAGCAGGTGGAGGATATACAAGTTTAGTGTCCCCGCCAAATAATCTCCCACCCTACCCAACGAACACCAAATAGACTAAACTAGAAGTAAGAAAAAAGTCTAATT